>NZ_JAAGPG010000332.1:0-9522 GCF_017104665.1 Burkholderia sp. Se-20378
CGACTTCGATGTAGTGGTCGGCGAACGTGTGGTTCTGTTCCGGATCGAGCACTTCGAGCAGCGCCGACGACGGATCGCCGCGGAAATCCATGCCCATCTTGTCGACTTCGTCGAGCAGGAAGAGCGGGCTTGCGCACAGCCGCGCGTTGCTGGCGGCGGCGCAGATGCGTGAGGCCGACGCGCAGCGTGTTCTGACGGACGCTGCCCGGCAACGTGACCGGAATCCGGCGGCGGCATACGGCGATCGCTCGCCGCGTGCGCCGGAATGGGCTGCGTTGATGCTGGAACTGGCGGATCGCGCCGCGTCGAGCGGGTTGCTCGACGTATCGATCGAACCGTTGCGCGCCGATGGCGCGGTACCGGACGGCCGGCGCACGGTGCGCATCGTCGCGCACGGCGGCTTTCGCGCACTGCTGCAGATGGTCGGCGGGCTGGCGCATTTCCCGGTGCTGGCGGTGCCGTCCGCGCTGCGTGTCGAACGGGGAAGGGCGGCCGCGCGGGTGGAAATGGCTGTCGACGTGTTTCCGGAGTTGCCGGCGCCAACGTCCACGGGCGGGGAGGCGTCGGTTCTGGCCGACGCGTCTGGCGCCGATCCGTTCGGCGAGGCCGGTTCGTCGGAAGCGGAGGGGGCGGTTGCCCGCCTGACCGGCACGATTCGCGACGGGCGCGCCGGTCTTGCGCTGTTTGACGACGGTGACGGCGCGTTCACGGCCTTGGTGCCCGGCGAAGCGCTCGGAGCCGCGCGGGTCGTGCGAGTCGATCCCGTCACCGTGACGCTTGCGACGGCGGACGGCGCGTACCGAGTCACCCTGAACGACGGGAGGCGGCCATGATGAAGCACGAATGTCGGGTGCTCGCCGTTTGGGCCGGATTGACCGCGGCCAGTGCAAGCGCGTCATTGCCGCCGCTACCGGCCGTCTGGCCTGCCGTATCGACGGATATGCCGGTGCCGGGCCTGCCGTTGCCGCAAGGCTCGGTGGACGGTGCCGATCACACCGTATCGACGGAGGCCGGCCCGCCGCCGTTCGACCAGGCGGCTCGCGCAGCGCTTCAAGCGGAGGCCGCCACCCCGGCACTCGGGCTGGAAGGGCCGCCAATCCCGTTGGCGCCGCCGGCCCGGATGGGCGACGCCGCGGCACGGCAACCGGGCGATGCGGATGACGCGCGGCGAATCTCGCTGAATCTGCAGGGCGCGGGGCTCGCGGCCGCGTTCGACGCGTTTGCGCGGTTCACCGGACTCAATATTGTCGTCGGCGAGCAGGTGCGCGGCACCGTCACGTTACGTCTGAACAATGTGCGTTGGCGCGATGCCTTCGACACGCTGCTCGACACGCACGGGCTCGCGATGTCCCGGCGGGGCAACGTGATCTGGGTCACGCCGGCGGCCGAGCTGGCCGCGCGCGAACGCGAGCGCTTCGAAATGCACGCGCGGGCCGCCGATCTGGAGCCGCTTGCGAGCCGGACGTTCGCGCTCCACTACCCGCGCGCGCAGGACGTGCAACGGCTGCTGGCCGGCGCGACCGGCCAGCGCCTGCTGTCGAAGCGCGGTGCCGCGGCGGCCGATCCGCGCATGAACCTGCTGTTCGTCACCGATCTCGCGCCGCGTCTCGGCCAGATCGCGAGCCTGATCGAGGCGATCGACCGGCCATCGCGACAGGTCCGGATCGAGGCTCGCATCGTCGAGGGCGAGCAGGGGTTTTCGCGCAATCTCGGCGCGCGTGTCGCGTTGCGGGCGCAGGGGCGGTCGCAGTCGGGAGAGAGCGCCACGTTCACGACCGGTGCGCGCAACGCGCTCGACCTGGCGGCGCGGCCGCTCGGCGGCTTCGAAGCGGCAACCGCCGGCTTCACGCTGTTCGCCGCGCCGCTGAGCCGTGTGCTCGACGTCGAACTGAGCGCGCTCGAGGCGCAGGGGCGGGGCCAGATCGTCTCGAGCCCGCGTGTGGTGACCGCCGATCGCGTCAAGGCCATCGTCGAACAGGGTTCGGAATTGCCGTACCAGGCGAAGGTCGGCAACGGCGTGAGCGGCGTGCAGTTCCGCCGGGCGACGCTCAAACTGGAGGTCGAGCCGCAGATCACGCCGGACGGGCGCGTGGTGCTCGACCTGGACGTGACGAAGGACAGCATCGGCGAGCCGACGGCGGCCGGCCCGGCGATCCATACGAAACACGTCCAGACGCGCGTCGAGGTCGAGAACGGCGGGACGGTCGCGATCGGCGGGATCTATGAGCAACTGAACCGGAACGATGTGACGCGCGTGCCGCTCTTGGGCAAAATACCGTTTCTGGGCGCGCTTTTCCGGCACCGCGCGCAACGCGATCAGCGTAACGAACTGGTCGTCTTCATCACGCCGACCGTCGTCGACGCGCGCTGCAATGCGCGCGGCGCGGCCGGCGCGGATGCCGAAAAAACAGGGCCGGAAGCCGCCGGCGCAGGCTCGACAAGGCAGCCGCTTTGCCAGTAAGCTGCGCCACACACCAGCAAGATTGAAGCAGAGGAAGCCGTTGCAAGCGCGGGACCCACATGCAAACGTATTTTTCGTCGGCCTTATGGGAGCGGGTAAGACCACCGTGGGCCGTGCGGTCGCGCGTCGGCTCGACAGGACGTTCTTCGACTCCGACCACGAAATCGAGGCCCGCACGGGCGCGCGCATTCCGGTGATCTTCGAGATGGAGGGCGAGGCCGGGTTTCGCGATCGCGAAACGCAGGTGATCACCGATCTCACGCAGCGCGAGAACATCGTGCTCGCGACGGGCGGCGGCGCGGTGCTGCGCCCGGAAAACCGCGACTGCCTGAAAAACAACGGCATCGTCATCTACTTGCGCGCCAATCCGCACGATCTGTGGCTGCGCACCCGCAAGGACAAGAACCGCCCGCTGCTGCAGACCGAAGATCCGAAGGGGCGTCTCGAAGCGCTGTACGAGGTACGCGACCCGCTGTACCGCGAATGCGCGGATTTCGTCATCGAGACCGGCCGTCCGTCGGTCAACGGTCTCGTCAACATGGTGCTGATGCAACTCGAACTGGCGGGCGTCATCGCCAAGCCGCTACAAGCATGATTACTGTCAACGTCGATCTGGGCGACCGCGCCTATCCGATTCACATTGGCGCCGGCCTGATCGGCCGCGCCGAACTGTTCGCGCCTCATATCAAGGGCTCGTCCGTCACGATCGTCACGAACACGACGGTCGATCCGCTCTACGGCGACGCGCTGCGCGCAGCGCTCGCGCCGCTCGGCAAGCGCGTGTCGACGGTCGTGCTGCCGGACGGCGAGGCGTACAAGAACTGGGAAACACTGAACCTGATCTTCGACGGCCTGCTGACCGACCGTGCGGACCGCAAGACGACGCTCGTTGCGCTCGGCGGCGGCGTGATCGGCGACATGACAGGCTTTGCGGCCGCGTGCTACATGCGCGGCGTGCCGTTCATCCAGGTGCCGACGACGCTGCTGTCGCAGGTCGATTCGTCGGTCGGCGGCAAGACGGGCATCAACCACCCGCTCGGCAAGAACATGATCGGCGCGTTCTACCAGCCGCAAGCCGTGATCGCGGACATCGGCGCGTTGACGACGCTGCCCGACCGCGAACTGGCGGCCGGCGTGGCCGAGATCATCAAGACCGGCGCGATCGCCGATGCGGAATTCTTCGACTGGATCGAGGCGAACGTCGACGCGCTGAACCGTCGCGACCCGGCTGCGCTCGCGCACGCGGTGAAGCGCTCGTGCGAGATCAAGGCGAGCGTGGTGGCGGCCGACGAACGTGAAGGCGGCCTGCGTGCGATCCTGAACTTCGGCCACACGTTCGGCCATGCGATCGAGGCCGGGCTCGGCTACGGCGAGTGGCTGCACGGCGAGGCGGTCGGCTGCGGGATGGTGATGGCGGGCGACCTGTCGGTGCGGCTCGGCCTGCTCGACGAAGCGTCGCGGCAGCGCCTCGATGCGGTGATCGAGGCCGCGCACCTGCCGACCCGCGGGCCCGCGCTCGGCGACGCGCGCTACATGGACCTGATGCGCGTCGACAAGAAGGCGGAGGCCGGCGCGATCAAGTTCATCCTGCTGAAGCGATTCGGCGATACGCTGATCACGCAAGCGCCGGACGAAGCCGTGTTCGCTACACTGGCACAGACGACCCGCTAACGGCCGCCCGGATGCCCCGGCGCCCCTGACATGGAGGAGACGTGAGCGAGACATCCAGCAGCACACTGCCCGAAGCCGGCCGCGCATCTGCTGCGCCGGTTGCCGAGCCGCCGACGCTGGCGGCGCTGGAAGCCCATCTCGCTCCGTATGCCGCACACGCGTTGCAGTCACGCGGCCGCCGCCATCCGGAAACACCGCCGGCGGCGCGCACCGAATTCCAGCGCGACCGCGACCGCATCGTCCATTCGACCGCATTTCGCCGGCTCGAATACAAGACGCAAGTCTTCGTCAATCACGAAGGCGACCTGTTCCGCACACGCCTCACGCACAGCCTCGAAGTCGCGCAGATCGCGCGCTCGGTGGCGCGCAACCTGCGCCTGAACGAGGATCTCGTCGAGGCGATTTCGCTCGCGCACGATCTCGGCCATACGCCGTTCGGCCATGCCGGGCAGGACGCCCTGAATGCCTGCATGCGCGAGCATGGCGGCTTCGAGCACAACCTGCAGAGCCTGGCGGTCGTCGACGAGCTCGAGGAGCACTACGGCGCGTTCAACGGGCTGAACCTGTGCTTCGAAACCCGCGAAGGCATCCTGAAGCACTGCTCGCGCGAGAATGCGCGCAAGCTCGGCGCGCTCGGCGAGCGCTTCCTGCAGGGCCGCCAGCCGTCGCTCGAAGCGCAGCTTGCCAACATCGCGGACGAGATCGCTTACAACAACCACGACGTCGACGACGGCCTGCGTTCCGGCCTGATCACGATCGAACAGCTCGCGGAAGTCGAGCTGTGGCAGCGCCACTATGAGGCGGCGCTCGCCGAATTCCCGCACCTCGAAGGCCGCCGTCTCGTGCACGAGACGGTGCGCCGTATCATCAACACGCTGATCGTCGACCTGATCGACGAGACGACGCGCAATCTCGTGCGTGTCGCGCCTGCATCGCTCGACGACGTGCGCGCCGCGCCGCCGCTCGTGTCGCACAGCGAAACGGTTGCCACGCAGGCGGCCGCCCTCAAGCGTTTCCTCTTCAAGAACCTCTATCGCCACTACAAGGTGATGCGCATGGCGAGCAAGGCGCAGCGCGTCGTCACCGGCCTGTTCGATGCGTTCATCGACGATCCGCGCCTGCTGCCGCCGCCGTACCAGTCCGAGGATGCCGCGCAGCAGCCGCGCCTCGTCGCGCACTACATCGCCGGCATGACCGACCGCTTCGCGCTGAAGGAGTATCAGCGCCTGTTCGTCATCAGCGACAACTGACTGTCACAAACGATCACTAGACTTCGCCGGTTCAATGGCGACGGGAATGTTGCACACGCTGTTGGTAACGTTTTCATAGGAGAGAGGTCGATGAAGAAGAAGCCTGCGGGGACACTGGTTCGTTCGATCGCGCTCGGCGGCGCGCTGATGTTCGGGGTGCAGCACGTAGCGTTCGCCGCGACGGAAATCCAGTTCTGGCATGCGATGGAGGCCGCGCTCGGCGAGCGGGTCAACGCGATCGCCGACCAGTTCAATGCGTCGCAGAGCGACTACAAGATCGTGCCGGTCTTCAAGGGCACCTACGACCAGGCGCTCGCGGCCGGCATCGCCGCCTATCGCAGCGGCAACGCGCCGGCGATCCTGCAGGTCTACGAAGTCGGCACGGCCACGATGATGCAGGCGAAGAAGGCCGTCGTACCCGTCTACGACGTGTTCAAGCAGGCCGGCGTGCCGCTCGATGAAAAGGCGTTCGTGCCGACCATCGCGAGCTACTACAGCGACGCGAAGACGGGCCATCTCGTCTCGATGCCGTTCAACAGCTCGACGCCGGTGCTGTACTACAACAAGGACGCGTTCAAGAAGGCCGGCATCGATCCGAACCAGCCGCCGAAGACGTGGGCCGACGTGCAGGCCGATGCCGAGAAGCTGCGCAAGTCGGGGATGGCGTGCGGCTTCACGACCGGCTGGCAGGGCTGGATCCAGCTCGAGAACTACAGCGCCTGGCACGGGCTGCCGTTCGCGAGCCGCAACAACGGCTTCGACGGCACCGACGCGGTGCTCGAATTCAACAAGCCGCAGCAGATCGCGCACATCTCGTTCCTGCAGCAGATGGCGAAGGACGGCACGTTCACGTACGCGGGCCGCAAGGATGAAGCGTCGGCGAAGTTCTACAGCGGCGACTGCGGGATCCTGACGACGTCGTCGGGCGCGCTCGCGAACGTGCAGAAGTTCGCGAAGTTCAGCTATGGCACGGGCATGATGCCGTACGACGCGAACGTGAAGGGCGCGCCGCAGAACGCGATCATCGGCGGTGCGAGCCTGTGGGTGCTGGCCGGCAAGGATCCGGCGACCTACAAGGGCGTCGCGAAATTCCTCGCGTACCTGGCCTCGCCGGCCGTTGCCGCGAAGTGGCACCAGGACACCGGCTACCTACCGGTGACGACCGCCGCGTACGACCTCACGCGCCAGCAGGGCTTCTACGCGAAGAACCCGAGCGCCGAAACCGCGATCAAGCAGATGCTGAACAAGCCGCCGCTGCCGTACACGAAGGGGCTGCGCCTGGGCAACATGCCGCAGATCCGCACGGTGGTCGACGAGGAATTCGAACAGGTCTGGGCGCAGAAGAAGTCGCCGAAGGACGCGCTCGATTCGGCCGCATCGCGCGGCGACGAACTGCTGCGCCGCTTCGAGAAGTCGGGCGGCTGAGCCCGCATCGCACCGTGCCGCCGGCCGCGTCGCAGCCTGTACGGATGCGCGCGCCGGCCGGCGGCACGGCCATCTTTCCGTTGCGCCTGACCGGATATCCGCGATGCAATCCCGTTCCCGTTTCGGTACGAGCCTGTTGCCGTACCTGCTGATCGCGCCGCAGCTCGCGATCACCGCCGTGTTCTTCCTGTGGCCGGCCGGCGTCGCGCTGTGGCAGTCGACGCAGATGCAGGATGCGTTCGGCACCTCGAGTGAATTCGTCGGCCTGGCGAACTTCACGCACCTGTTCGCCGATCCGCTGTATCTCGATTCTTTCCGTACGACGCTCGTGTTCAGTTCGCTCGTCACGGTGAGCGGGCTCGTCGTGTCGCTGATTCTCGCCGCGTGCGCCGATCGCGTGATCCGCGGCGCGCGCGTGTACCGCACTTTGCTGATCTGGCCATACGCGGTTGCCCCGACCATCGCCGCCGTGCTGTGGGCGTTCCTGTTCAACCCGAGCATCGGCCTGATCACCTATGCGCTCGCGAAGAGCGGCATCGTGTGGAACCACGCGCTGAACGGCGGGCAGGCGATGTTCCTGGTCGTGCTCGCGTCGGTGTGGAAACAGGTGAGCTACAACTTCCTGTTCTTCTACGCGGGCCTGCAGGCGATCCCGCGCTCGCTGATCGAGGCGGCCGCGATCGACGGCGCCGGGCCGGTGCGGCGCTTCTTCAACATCGTGCTGCCGCTGCTGTCGCCCACCAGCTTCTTCCTGCTGGTCGTGAACCTCGTCTATGCGTTCTTCGACACGTTCCCGGTGATCGACGCGGCCACCGGCGGCGGCCCGGCGCAGAGCACGAAGACGCTGATCTACAAGATCTTCGCGGAGGGCTTCCAGGGGCTCGACATCGGCAGCTCGGGCGCGCAGTCGGTCGTGCTGATGATCATCGTCGTCGGGCTCACGGTGATCCAGTTCCGCTTCGTCGAACGCAGGGTGCAATACGCATGATCGAAAATCGCAAGGGCTTCGACCTGTTCTGCCACGCGGTGCTGATCGCGGGCGTCGTGCTGATCGTGTTTCCCGTCTACGTCGCGTTCTGCGCGGCGACGATGAACGCGCAGGAAGTGTTCACGGTGCCGCTGTCGCTCGTGCCGAGCACGCACCTGTTCGAGAACGTCGCGTACATCTGGGGGCACGGCAGCGGCGGCACGACGGCGCCGTTCGGCCGCCTGCTCGTGAACAGCTTCGCGATGGCGCTCGGCATCGCGGTGGGCAAGATCGCGGTGTCGATCCTGTCCGCGTACGCGATCGTCTATTTCCGCTTCCCGTTCCGCAACACGGCGTTCTGGCTGATCTTCATCACGCTGATGCTGCCGGTGGAAGTGCGGATCTTCCCGACCGTGCAGGTCGTGTCGACGTTGCATCTGA
The DNA here is from genome assembly GCF_017104665.1 of Burkholderia sp. Se-20378. NCBI lineage: Bacteria > Pseudomonadati > Pseudomonadota > Betaproteobacteria > Burkholderiales > Burkholderiaceae > Burkholderia > Burkholderia sp. Se-20378. The sequence goes on from NZ_JAAGPG010000332.1 coordinate 8,216, forward strand.
CCAACACCTACGCAGGGCTCACGCTGCCGCTGATCGCATCGGCGACCGCGACGTTCCTGTTCCGCCAGTTCTTCATGACGCTGCCCGACGAGCTGATGGATGCCGCGCGCATCGACGGCGCGGGGCCGCTGCGGTTCTTCTGGGACGTCGTGCTGCCGCTGTCGAAGACGAGCATCGCGGCGCTGTTCGTGATCACGTTCATCTACGGCTGGAACCAGTATCTGTGGCCGATCCTGATCACGACGGAGGCGTCGCTGTCGACGGCGGTGGTGGGCATCAAGACGATGATCGCGAGCGGCGACGCCGCGACCGAATGGCAATACGTGATGGCGGCGACGCTGCTGGGGATGATCCCGCCGCTCGTCGTCGTGCTGGCGATGCAGCGCTGGTTCGTGCGCGGCCTCGTCGATTCCGAGAAATAGCAACGGACGGTAACCGGGAGAAGGACCAAGAATGGCTGCGCTGAGCTTGAAGGGCGTCAGGAAATCCTACGACGGCAAGCAGCACGTGCTGCATGGCATCGACGTGGAGATCGCCGACGGCGAATTCATCGTGCTGGTCGGCCCGTCGGGCTGCGGCAAGTCGACGTTGCTGCGGATGATCGCGGGGCTCGAGACGGTGACGGACGGCGAGATCGCGATCGGCGAGCGCGTCGTCAATGCGCTGGAGCCGAAGGATCGCGACATCGCGATGGTGTTCCAGAACTATGCGCTGTACCCGCACATGACGGTCGCGCAGAACATGGGCTACGGGTTGAAGATCCGCGGGATCGAGCGCACGACGATCGATTCGCGGGTGGCGGCCGCCGCGAAGATCCTCGAACTCGAGCCGCTGCTCGCGCGGCGGCCGCGCGAGCTGTCGGGCGGCCAGCGGCAGCGGGTCGCGATGGGGCGCGCGATCGTGCGCGAGCCGTCGGTGTTCCTGTTCGACGAGCCGTTGTCGAACCTCGACGCGAAACTGCGCGTGCAGATGCGGCTCGAGATCCAGCGGCTGCATGCGCGGCTCGCGACGACGAGCGTGTACGTGACGCACGACCAGATCGAGGCGATGACGCTCGCGCAGCGCGTGATCGTGATGAACCGCGGCTACGCGGAACAGATCGGTGCGCCGGTCGACGTGTACGAGAAGCCGGCGACGGTGTTCGTCGCGGGCTTCATCGGCTCGCCCGCGATGAACCTGATGCACGGCCGGCTGTCGGACGACGGCGCGACGTTTACGGTCGCGGGCGGCGGCCCTGCGCTGCCGGTCGCAGGGGCCCCCGGCATCGGCGAGGCGATCGCCACCGGGCGCGACTGGGTGCTCGGCGT
>NZ_JAAGPG010000333.1:0-9331 GCF_017104665.1 Burkholderia sp. Se-20378
CCACACTGCGCCGACGCTCGCATCGGCAAGCGTCGGCGCAGTGTGGATCAGGTAGTTCTGCACGATCGGCGAGATCGACCAGCTGATGCCGCCCCACAGCATCATCGCGGGCACGAACGCGAGCGGCGATACACCGGCCGCGGGCAGCACGGCCATCGCGACGAGAAACACGGCTGGGCACGCCCACAGCGCGCGCGATGCGCCGAGCCGGTCCGAGAAGAGTCCGCCAAGCCATGCGCCGGTCACGCCGGCCATTCCAAATGCGACGTACAACCCTTCGAGCGCGGCTGCGCCGGGCGACAGCACGGCCTGCAGATACGGCGTGAGATACGCGAACAGCGTGAAGTGACCGCCGATCATCGCGATGGAGACGAGTTGCGCGGCCACCAGCCGGTGGCGGGCGAGCACCGCGCGATACGACGGCGTGGCCGCTGCATCGGCGGCCGCGGCGGCAGCGATCGGCGCCATGCGCGGCAATCGCCGGCCAAGCCAGATCGCGAGCGGCAGCGCAGGCACGGCGATCGACACGAACACCGCGCGCCAGCCGGCCCAGTCGGCGATCCGCATCCCGAACGGCACACCGAGCACGAGCGACGCGCTGATCCCCATGAACACGATGCCGATCGCACGGCCGCGTTGCGACGCCGGCGCAAGCTCGGCTGCGAACCGCGTCGCGACGAGGATCAGCGTCGCGCAGCTCGCGGCCATCAGCACGCGTGCGGCGAACAGGCTCGCATAGCCTGGGCTGGCCGCGGCGCACAGGTTCGCGGCCGCGAACAGGCCGAGCGACGCTAGCAGCGCGGTGCGCCGCTCGACACGCGCGACGCAGGCTGCGGCGACGAGCGCGGCCAGCGCGAACACGGCGGAGAAGATCGTGGTGAGCTGGCCGGCGGCGGCGATCGAGACGTGCAGGCCGGCGGAACTGGCCGGCAGGATGCCGACGAAGATGTTTTCGGCGACGCCGGCCAGGAACACGGCGGCGGCCAGCAGGTAGATGCGAACGTCCAACGGAACCCCTCCTGTACGCGCGACGCGACAGCGCCGGGCAGGGGGCGGGGCCGCATCGGAACGAATCGACGGATGGGTTTCGAGGCGAGGCTTCGGTTATCCCGGAAAGCAGGACGGTACCGCACGGTCAGGCGGTGCGCAAGTGCGGACTCTTGCGCCCGCGCCTGCGCCGTGCGGTGGCCTCGAAGAAGGGCGGCGAGCCGGGTTACGCGTGTGACGCGTCGGTGCCGGTTGCCACGACGTAAGCCGAAGCCTGCTTCGTGCCGTCCGGCTGCGTTTGCAGATAGACGCCCTGGATTTCCGGCTCGAAACCCGGCAGCGCGTTGATCCCGGCTTCGAGCGCGCGGAAGTAGTCGAGCGCCGGGCCGCCCCACGCTTCGCCGGGCACCACGCAGAAGATGCCGGGCGGATAGGGCAACGCGCCTTCCGTTGCGATCCGGCCTTCGATGCGATCGAGCGTGACGAGCTCGACGTTGTTGCGAATCAGCTCGGCGTTCGCCGCTTGCGGCAGCATCGCCTGCTTCGGGAACTGCGCGCGCCGGAACATCAGCTTCTGCAGATGCTTCATGTCGTGGCTGCGGTAGAAGTCGTGCATCCGCTGGCACAGCTGCCGCAGGCGCATGTTGCCGTACAGCTCCGGATACGCTTCGCACAGCGACGGAATGGCTTCGCGCAGCGGCGTGTCCTGGTCGAGATGGCGTTCGAACTGCGCGAGGTGCGCGACCAGATGCTGCAGCTTGCCGAAGCTCTCCGACGGTGTGAGCAGGAACAGGATCGTGTACAGGTCGGCCTTCTCGGGCACGACGCCGTGCTCGCGCAGGTAGCGCGCCAGGATCGGCGCCGGCGCGCCGAACGCCGCGTATTCGTGCGTGTCGCGATCGATGCCGGGCGTCGTCAGCAGCAGCTTGCACGGATCGACGAAATACTGGTCGTCCGCATAGCCCTCGAAGCCGTGCCACGTGTCGGCCGGGTGGAAGCGGAAGAAACGCAGGTCGTCGACGATCTGCTCGGTCGGGTAGTCGGCCCACGGGCGGCCGTCGATGTTCTGGGGAACGAACGGTCGGATCTGGCGGCAGGTCTTCAACAGCAGCTTGCGCGCATCGACGCCGTGCGCCACGCAGTCGCGCCACAGGCGCTTGCCGGCCGGGCCGGCATGCATCTGCGCGTTGACGTCGAGCGCGGCGAACATCGGATAGAACGGGCTCGTCGACGCATGGATCATGTACGCGTTGTTGAAGCGCCGGTGATCGCAGAAGCGCTTCTGGCCTTCGATGTGGCTGTCTTTCTTGTGAATCTGCGACGTCTGCGAGAAGCCGGCCTGCTGCTTGTGCACCGACTGCGTGACGAAGATGCCGGGATCGTCGGGGCCGAGCGTCAGCATCAGCGGCGAGCAGTCCTGCATCATCGGGATGAACTGCTCGTAGCCGACCCACGCCGAGTCGAACAGGATGTAGTCGCACAGATGCCCGATCCGGTCGACGATCTCGCGCGCGTTGTAGATCGTGCCGTCGTAGGTGCCGAGCTGGATCACCGCGAGGCGGAACGGCCGCGGCCGGTCGGCGCGATCCGGCGCGACGTCGCGGATCGCGTCGCGAATGCGCGCTTCGCCGAGCGCCGCGCTGTCGACGCCGCCGATGAGGCCCCACGCATTGCGTGCGGTTTCGAGGTAGACCGGTCGCGCGCCCGACAGCACGAGCGCGCCGAGGTGCACCGACTTGTGGTTGTTGCGGTCGAACAGCACGAGATCGTCAGGGGCGAGCAGCGCGCTCGTGACGACCTTGTTCGACGTCGACGTGCCGTTCAGCACGAAGTACGTCTTGTCCGCGTTGTAGATCCGCGCGGCATTGCGCTGCGCTTCCAGCGCGGGGCCTTCGTGGATCAGGAGGTCGCCGAGCCGGACGTCGGCGTTGCAGAGGTCGGCGCGAAAGATCGTCTCGCCGAAGAAGTCGAAGAACATCCGGCCGAGCGGGTGGTTCGAGAAGAACTGGCCGCCCTGGTGGCCGGGGCAGTCGAACTCGACGTAGCCGCGCTGCACGTATTCGCGCATCACCTTGAAGAACGGCGGCAGCAGGTTCTCGCTGTAGATGTCGGCGGCGGCGGAGATCTGCCGGCCGTAGTAATGGCGTCCGCCGTGGCGGAGCTGGATCACGCCGCTCGCGCTCGGCAGGATCGACGGCGGCACTTCCTGGTCGGGCTCGACCGCGACGAAGAACGGAATCGCGAATCCGGTTCGTTCGACGGTTTTAAGCACCTGTTGCGCCGAATCGATTCCGACGACGATGGCCGCGATATTCGTGAAATCGGTCTGAAATACGTCGACCTGTTCGTGCGTGGTGAGGAAGGCACCAATCAGCGCCGGCTCGACTGCGATTTTCAACAGGCTCACGCGAACTCTCCCGTAAATGTGCGGAAAACGGGAGCCGCATTCGCACCGCCGCGTAATCCGCGTAATCCGACACGCGCCGCAGCCGATTGAAACGCTCCCGCGAATGCTGAATGCCGAATGGCGCGCCGCACGAAGCAGCCTTGCGCGGCGCGGCGCAGCCGCCACCGGACAAGGCACGGCGCAGCCGATCGTAGCAACAAAACCGGGCGAATTCAATCGACCGCAATCGGCCGTCGGATTACCGGGCGAGAACGATCGAATAATCGGAAATCGGCGTGTTGCAATGCACATCAAAATGAACCGTTCGTGAAATGCGATTTGAAAACGGCTGGCCGTTTCGCCGAATCGTCTGCTTTTCATCAAATGGCATCTATGGCATAGTCGGCTCCGAATTGGATGGCGAATCAAACCGGATTTGCGAGCGTCTCACGCCGCCGCCCGTGGCCTGCTGTCCGCGTGCTCGTGAGACGCATTACCCCAACGAAGCATCGGAACAACGAGGGCAACAATATGAATACCTCCGTCGGTGGCATTCGTCGTCTCGGCATGCGCGCGCTTCTGGTCGACGACGAGATCACGCAGGAAACCGCGACCGGGCGTGCGGTCCGCACGCTGAGCGCGGAACTCGTGCAGCGCGACATCGACGTGCTCACGGCAACCTCGGCCGACGATGCGATCATGCTGATCCGTTCCGATCCGTCGATCCAGTGCGTGCTGCTCGACTGGGATCTCGGCGTGGACGGCCACGGGCCGTCCGAGGCCGTGGTCGACGCGATCCGGCATCGCAACGGCAACGTGCCGATCTTCCTGCTGGCCGACCGCAGCGTCGCGTCGACGGTGCCGTCCGCGGTGATGGGGCAGGTGGACGATTTCGTGTGGCTGCTCGAAGATACGGCCGACTTCATCGGCGGGCGCATCCACGCGGCGATCGAACGCTATCGCGCCACCGTGCTGCCGCCGATGTTCGGCGCGCTCGCGAAGTTCTCGCGCGTCTACGAATACTCGTGGCATACGCCCGGCCACACGGGCGGCACCGGCTTCCTCAAATCGCCGGTCGGCCGCGCGTTCTTCGAATACTTCGGCGAAGCGCTGTTCCGTTCCGACCTGTCGATCTCGGTCGGCGAGCTCGGCTCGCTGCTCGACCATTCGGGCCCCATCGGCGAAAGCGAGCGCTATGCGGCACGCGTGTTCGGCGCGCATCGCACGTATCACGTGACGAACGGTTCGTCGACGTCGAACCGCATCATCCTGATGGCGAGCGTGAGCCGCGACCAGATCGCGCTGTGCGACCGCAACTGCCACAAGTCGGCCGAGCATGCGATGACGATGTCGGGTGCGATCCCGACCTACCTCGTGCCGACGCGCAACCGCTACGGGATCATCGGGCCGATCGCGTCGGAGCGCCTCACGCAGGCGGCGATCCGCGAGGCGATCACGTCGAACCCGCTCACGGCCGGGCTCGCCGATCGCCAGCCGAAGCATGCGATCGTCACCAACTCGACGTACGACGGCCTGTGCTACAACGTCGCTCGCGTCGAGGAACTGCTCGGCGCGAGCGTCGACCGGCTGCATTTCGACGAAGCCTGGTACGGCTACGCACGTTTCAACCCGATCTACCGCGATCGCCACGCGATGCACGGCGACCCGCGCGACCATCATGCGGATCGCCCGACGGTGTTCGCGACGCAGTCGACGCACAAGCTGCTGACCGCGCTGTCGCAGGCGTCGTACATCCACGTGCGCGACGGCCGCAACCCGATTCCGCATGGCCAGTTCAACGAAACATTCATGATGCACGCGTCGACGTCGCCGAACTACGCGATCATCGCGTCGAACGACGTCGCGGCCGCGATGATGGACGGCCCCGGCGGCGCGGCACTCACGCACGAGTCGATCGAGGAGGCTGTCGCGTTCCGGCAGATGATCGCGCGGATGAACAGCGAGTTCGGCGCGAAAGGCGACTGGTTCTTCGAATGCTGGCAGCCCGACACCGTGCTCGAGACGCGCACCGGCCGCACGCTGCCGTTCCACGATGCGCAGCCCGAGCTGCTCGCGAGCGACCCGTCGTGCTGGGTGCTGCGCCCCGGCGCGCAATGGCACGGCTTCGGCAATATCGAAGATGGCTACTGCATGCTCGATCCGATCAAGGTGTCGATCGTCACGCCGGGCGTCGCGCCGGCCGGCGGGCTGATGCCGGTCGGCATTCCGGCGAGCGTCGTGACCGCCTATCTCGATGCGCGCGGGATCGTCGTCGAGAAAACCACCGACTTCACGATCCTGTTCCTGTTCTCGATCGGCATCACGAAGGGCAAGTGGGGCTCGCTCGTCAGCGCGCTGTGCGACTTCAAGCGCGACTACGACGCGAACCTGCCGCTCGACATGGCGATTCCGTCACTCGTGAAGGAGCACGGCTCGCGCTATGCGGGCATGGGGCTGAAGGACCTGGCCGACACGATGTTCGCGGCGATGGAGCAGCTCGGTACGACGCGGCTGATGTCGGAAGCCTTTTCGATCCTGCCGAAGCCGGACATGAGCCCGGTGCGGGCGTACGAGCATCTGGTGCAGGGCCGGGTCGAGCAGGTCACGCTCGAGGCGCTGGCCGGGCGCACGGTCGCCACCGGCGTCGTGCCGTACCCGCCGGGCATTCCGCTGCTGATGCCGGGCGAGAACGCGGGGCCGGCGGGCGGCCCGGTGCTCGGCTACCTGAAGGCGCTCGAAGCGTACGACCGGCGTTTCCCGGGCTTCGCGCACGATACGCACGGCGTGGAAGTCGAGGACGGCACGTATCGCGTGTATTGCCTGACGGCCTGAACGAGCGACCGGCCGCGCGGCGGCCTCACATCGAAGGATCGACATCATGGAAAACGCAGCGCGCATGTCCGACGCGGCCCCCGCGGCCGCGCCGAAGAACCGGATGAACGTCTGGCAGCTCACCATCCTCACGGCGGTCAACATGATGGGCTCCGGCATCATCCTGCTGCCGTCGAAGCTCGCGCAGGTCGGCACGATCTCGCTGCTGTCGTGGATCGTCACGGCCGGCGGCTCGCTCGCACTGGCCTACGCGTTCGCGCGCTGCGGGATGCTGAGCCGCAAGCCGGGCGGGATGGGCGGCTACGCGGAATACGCGTTCGGCAAGGCCGGCAACTACATGGCGAACTACACGTACGGGCTGTCGCTGGTGATCGCCAACGTCGCGATCGGCGTCACGGCCGTTGGCTACGGCACCGTGCTGTTCGACGCGACGCTGTCGCCGCTGCAGACCGGCCTGTGGACGATCTTCCTGCTCGTGCTGACGACGGTCGCGAACTTCGGCGGCTCGCGCATCACCGGCCGGATCGGCGCGGTGACGGTGTGGGGCGTGATCATTCCGGTCGTCGTCGTGTCGCTGATCGGCTGGTTCTGGTTCAGCGGCGCGACCTGGGGCGCCGCGTGGAACCCGAACCACATCCCGTTCGGGCCGGCCGTGGGCAGCTCGATCGCGGTGACGCTGTGGGCGTTCCTCGGGCTCGAATCGGCGTGCGCGAACTCGGACGCCGTCGAGAATCCGGAGCGCAACGTGCCGATCGCCGTGCTCGGCGGCACGATCGCGTCGGCGATCTTCTACATCGTGTCGACCAACGTGATCGCGGGGATCGTGCCCAACGCGATCCTTGCGAAGTCGAACGCGCCGTTCGGCATCGCGTTCGCGACGATGTTCACGCCGACGGTCGGCACGATCGTCACCGCGCTGATGGTGATCGCGTGCATCGGCTCGCTGCTCGGCTGGCAGTTCACGGTCGCGCAGGTGTTCAAGAGTTCGGCGGACGTCGGCTACTTCCTGCCGGTGTTCGCCCGTGCGACGCGCACCGGCACGCCGATCGTCGGGATGGTGATCCTGCTGGTCGCGCAGGTCGCGCTGGCGCTGATGACGATCAGCCCGGAACTGAGCAGCCAGTTCCAGAAGATCGTCGATCTCGCGGTCGTCACGAACCTCGTGCCGTACGTGATGTCGATGGCCGCACTGATCACGATCCAGAAGGTTGCGAAGGTGCCGCCGGCGAAGGCGCTGCTGACCAACGCGATCGCGATGGTGGCCACCGCGTACAGCTTCTATGCGCTGTTCAGCTCGGGCGAGCAGGCGCTGATGCTCGGCGGCCTGTGCGTGTTCCTCGGCTGGACGCTGTTCGGCTTCGTCAGCGCGCGCTTCTACCAGATGGAAGTCGACGCCCATGTGAAGGAGCCGGGGAAGTCGCTGCAGGCGTGACGCCGGCGCCCGCCGCGTGCCGCCGGCGGGCGCGTGGCGTCAGCGCGCGCGCTTCTCCAGCAGTGCGGGAATTTCCTGTTTCAGCAGGTCGACAATGACCCGCACGCGCGGCGGCAGCGGCCGCTGCGCCTGGACGAGCGCGTTGAGCGCGAAGGCGGGGATCGTGTACCGGGGCAGCACCTCGACGAGCTTGCCTTGCGCGAACGCGTTCAGGCAGGCCGGCTGCTGGACCACGCCGATGCCGCCGCCGGCCAGGATCGTGTCGAACATCGGACGCCAGTGGCTAGTCGTCATGACCGTCTGGATCCGCGCGTATTCGAGCGTCTTGTCCTCGCCTTGCAGCGGCAGTTGCTCGTTCGCGAAGATGCCCTTCACGCGGATGAACGGGTGGTTCACGAGGTCGGTCTTGTGTTCGATCGGGCCGTAGCGAGCGAGATACGACGGCGCAGCCACCAGCACGCGCTCCACTTCGCCGATCGGATGCGCGACGAAGCCGCCGTCGCCGAGCTGGCCGAGACGAATCGAGATGTCGACGCCTTCCGTGACCGGATCGACGATGCTGTCGTTCAGTATGAGGTCGATGTGAAGCTGCGGATACAACGTGCGGATGTGCATCAACGCCTTCGGAATCACGACCTCGCCGAAGCACTGCGGCGACGCGAGCCGGATCGTGCCGCTCAGCGTTTTTTCCGCTCTCGATACCGATGCGATCGTATCTTCCGCCGCGTCGAGCAGTTCCTTGCTGCGTTCGTAGAAGATCCGGCCCTCCTCGGTGCAGGTGAGGGTGCGGGCACTGCGCATCAGCAGCCGCGTGCCGAGGTATTTCTCGAGTTTCTCGATGCGCTCGCTGACGGCCGGCTGGCCCATGTCGAGATCCCGGGCCGCGCCGGACATCGTGCCGCGCTCGACGACCCGGACGTAGATGCGCATCGTCGCCAACAAATCCATGAAGTCGCGCCTCTTGTCTGATCAATGAACGTTTATAATCCGCGAAGAAATGCGGGGATTCAATCTGGATTGGAGATCAATGTCCATCGCTGAAACATAGCTTCCGGTCAATACAACGTACTCAGAATCATCCGGAAACTATTTCGCATTTCGATTCGTTTTCCAATCGGCAGATGGTACTAAAGCACCTTTCCCCGAAAGATGCGCGCAAGGCCGATATTTGATATCGGCTCGACAGACTACCGTCAAACCCTGACGCACCGTACGCTTCGCCGCGACCTGTCAGTTTGAACAGGAAGCGGTTGACGCATACGGATACGAAGGGCGGCTGACGGGCAACGCCATGCGATTCCCCGCGGCGATGCGCGCAGGACCGAACGTCTTTCCCGACACATCCGCATTCGTTTCGTCCGTTCACGAGACGGACTGCCCGCTTCCGGTCCGATTCCGGTGGTATCGCGCCATACGCGCTGCATGCCGGCGCGATGTGGCTCCAGCCGGTTTACCCCCTTTTTTGCTTGTGCTTCTGCGTCCCTGCAACAGCCGGTTGATTCGGATCACTTATCAGTTTCGCGAGAACACTGGATAGCCATGAACAAGATCTACAGAACCATCTGGAATGAATCGATCCGCGCATGGGTCGCGGTTCACGAAAACGCGGCGGCGTGCGGCAAGTCGCCGCGCAGCTCGCGCCGACGCCTGTCGCGCGGGCTGCTCGCGCTGGGCATGGCTGCCACGGGCTTGGC
>NZ_JAAGPG010000334.1:0-9443 GCF_017104665.1 Burkholderia sp. Se-20378
CGACGCGCGGGCCCGTTTGGCGCGTGTGCCGGCCGCAGGCCTGGCCGGCGCGCGCGCCAGATGCTCGATGAGGAAGTCGACGAACACGCGTACGCGCGACGACAGAAAGCGCGCATGCGGATACAGCAGCATGAATGGCCGCGACCGGCCGCCGAGACCGGGCAGCACATCCACGAGCGTGCCGGCCCGCAGATCCTGCTCGACGATGAAGCGATAGGTCTGGAACAGGCCCGCGCCACTGCGCGCGAGCGTCACACCGGCAAGGTAGTCGCCCGACGTACCGTAGCTGCCGGTCGTCGCGACGTCGATCCCGTCCGATCCATCGTTGAACAGCCACGGAATCGTCCGCCCGCTGCTCGGCAGCTCGAACTGGATGCATTCGTGCGCATGCAGGTCGTCGACGGCGGTCGGCATGCCTGCGCGCTTCAGGTAGCCGGGCGTCGCGACGATCACGAGTTCGGCATCCTCCAGCTTGCGTGCGACCAGGTTCGAATCGGCCGGCGCGCTGCCGCGGATCGCGAGATCGTAGCCTTCCTCGGCGAAGTCGATGTTGCGGTTGCTCAGGTGGGTGTCGACGCGCACGTCCGGATACCGCTCGCGAAACGCCGGCAGCAGCGGCAGCACGCGATAGTGCCCGTACGGCGTCGGCATGCTGATTCGCAGCACGCCGGCGGGCGTCGCCTGCTGGCCGGTCGCCTCGCGTTCGGCGTCGACGAGTTGCGACAGCGCGTCGCGGCATTGCTCGAAATAGCGGCGGCCGGAATCGGTCAGGCGGATCTGGCGTGTCGTGCGCACGAACAGCCGCACGCCGAGACGTTCCTCGAGCCGCGCGACCGACCGGCTGACCGCGGCCGGCGTGACGCTCGCCGCGTTCGCCGCCAGCGTGAAGCTGCCGAGTTCGGCGGCGAGACAGAACAGCTCGATGCTGCCGAGCAGCAGATCGTCGAATTGTCGTTGCATGAGGCGATTCCTGCCGTCTCCGGCGCGTGGCGCGCGATGACGCCGAGTGTGCATGAATCTCGCGCGGGAAACCAGCGAGCGCACACGGCGTGATTCGTTACACCGCGTCGTGAATCAATTGCTCGGCTGACTTTTACCGGCTTCGGCCGCATGACTACAGTGACTCACAGGCAGCACCGATTACCCGAACCCTTTTCCCGCAAGGAGCACGACATGACCGTCGAACAGAAGCTGGCCGACCTGGGCCTCACGTTACCCGAACCGCCGAACCCGCTCGGCAGCTACACGGCCGTCAGCGACGCCGGCAACCTGCTGTTCATCTCGGGACAACTGCCGCTCGTCGACGGCAAGGTCGCCTATACCGGCCGCGTCGGCGAGCAGTTGAGCGTCGACGAAGGCAAGCATGCCGCCCGGCTCGCGGCGCTGAACGTGCTCGCGCAGATCCGCCGGCACCTGGGCGGGTTCGAGCGCCTGCGCAAGATCGTGCGCGTCGAGGGGCACGTGAGTTCGGCGGACGGCTTCTTCGGGCAGCCGGCCGTGATCGACGGCGCGTCGGACCTGTTCGCCGCCGTGCTGGGCGGCAAGTCGGGCCACGCGCGCTCGGCATTCTCCCAGCGGCAGTTGCCGGCCGATGCGGCCGTGATCCTCGTCGTGATCGCCGAGATCGACCCAGCCTGACCGATCGGCCGCCCCGCGGGGCGGCCAGCCCTCTCCGCGGGTGTTTTCACCTGCCCTGCCCGGATTCATTGCTCGTTGAATATCGGGGATCGATCGTCTGAAAGCCTTGTCTGGCAAAGCTGCACACATTCCAGATACATTGAAATACAAAATATCGTATGCGATCGAATCGAATGCGCTTGACTCAGATGGTCGCCTCAACGAAACTCCATCGCATGCGATCGAATCGCATCTGAAACAAACCAGCCAACTGACGGAGCAAATGATGAGCAAGATCGAAAAAGTGCTGTACACGGGCAAGACGCATACGACTTCGGGCGGCCGCGACGGCACGGCCCGCAGTGCCGACGGCCGCCTCGACATCCAGTTGTCGTCGCCGGGCAGCGCCGGTACCGGCACCAACCCGGAGCAGCTGTTCGCGGCCGGCTGGTCGGCCTGCTTCATCGGCGCGATGCAGCTCGCGGCGCGTGCGGCGAAGGTGACGCTGCCGGCCGATCTCGCGGTCGACGCCGAAGTGGATCTCGGCACCGCCGGCAACGCGTACTTCCTGCAGGCCCGGCTGAACGTGAGCGTGCCGGGGCTCGATCGCGACGTGGCGCAGCGGATCGTCGATGCCGCGCACCAGACCTGCCCGTATTCGAAGGCGACGCGCGGCAACATCGACGTCGACATCCGTATCGCTTGAACGATGCATCGGCGGCCGCGCGCCGCCTTGCCGAATGCCCGATTTCCTTTCTTTCTTTTTGAGGTGAATGATGAATACCCGACTGATCGCCGCCCTTCTCGTCGCTGTTTCGGCCACTGTTGCCGCACCGGCGTTCTCCAGCGAATCCACCGTGACGCGTGCGCAGGTGCGCGCCGAGCTCGCGCAGTTGCAACAGGCCGGTTACCCGCTGAATCGCGCGACCGACGCCACCTATCCGAATGATCTCCAGGCTGCACTCACGCAGATCCATGCCGCCGATGCGGTTGCCGGCAACGAGCAGGCGTCCGGCTACGGCAGCAGCGGCGAAGCGGCAACGCAATCGGGCCGCCGGCATGCGGTCAGCGTGGCTGACCGCTCGGTGTACTTCGGTCATTGAGCGCGGCGCATCGTCGATACGCGAACCCAGCATTGCTTTTATTTCTCTTCTGTCGAGGTAAATGATGAAAACCCAATTGATTGCCGCCCTTCTCGTGGCCGTTTCCGCATCCGCTGCCGCACCGGCGTTCGCCGATGCAGCCGCCGTGTCCCGCGCGCAGGTTCGCGCCGAGCTCGTCCAGCTCGAACAGGCCGGCTATCGGCCGGGCCGCGCGAACGATCCGCACTACCCGGACGATCTGCAGGCCGCACTGACGCGCATTCACGCGAACGACACCGCAGTGGCCGATGCAGCGACGTCCGGTTACGGCGGCGAGGCCGTCGCCACGACGCAGTCGGGCAGCCGGCCCGCGACGCGGATCGCCGAACGCTCGATCTACTTCGGTCATTGAACGAAACCGCGCACGGTGCGCAACCGCTGAATCCCCATTTTCTTGTCGAGGTGAATGATGAAGACCCCACTGATCGCTGCCCTTCTCGTTGCCGTGTCGGCTGCCGTTGCTGCGCCCGCGTTTGCTGGCGAAAGCACCGTGACGCGCTCGCAAGTGCGTGCGGAACTGGCCGCGCTGCAGAAGGCCGGCTACCTGCCAAACCGGCCCAATGACCCGAACTATCCGGACAATCTCCAGGCTGCGCTGCGTCGGGTTCACGACAACACGGCAGTCGCGGTCGATTCGCAGGTGTCCGGTTACGGCAGCGACGCCGGCAATGCGACGCAGTCGGGCAGCCGCAGCGCGGTTCGCACGGCCGAGCGGTCGATCTACTTCGGCCATTGAGCATGACGCGTCGGAATCGTCGCGCAAGGCCGGGAAGCTTGGTACGACGTGTGGGAAACGGGAGCGCGTGCGAATGGCGCGCTTCTCGTTGACCTTCGACGGAAGGTAACGTTGCAGGTTGACATGCACACGTGCTCGCGTGGGCTCGGGGTTCGATAGTGCGCAGCGCAAATGCCGCGACCGGCGATCGCCACTAGCGAGCATGGAAGAAAGAAGCGGCAGCAGCCTCGGCAGCCGAACGGCAACCCAAAGCCAAACGCGTTCACGATCATGGACGTCCCTCCGCCGATGGCCCGGCGCCGCTCGAATTGAGTGATGGCGTAAGGGGAAATCGGGTGATATCGATGCCGCGCAAAGTGGTTGCCTCCGCAACCGCATCGAGCTGCGGCCGCGCACCAGGCCGCTGATGTCGGACCCTGTCGATCCGGCGTTCGAAGCGATACACGATGGCGGGCGGAAAGTTCATCCACGCGACGCCAACCCGGATGGCGCGAATGCGCATGGCCTCCAGATAGCGGGCCGGGATCGGGCAGCGCGGCACATACGTGAACTGGTAGAACACGCCATCGGCAGCAAGATGACGCGCGAACGCGCAGTGAACGATCGCGACGGCCTGTTCGACCGGCATCGCGACGAGCGGCAATCCGCTCACGATCGCATCCGCGCGCGCCCCGCCGAAGAAGTCGCCCGTCATGCCGAGCTGCGCCGCATCCATCTGCATGATCCGCAACGCGGGAAACTGATGTCGCAGCGTGTTCGCGAAAGCGGGATCGGCTTCCACCAGCACCAGCCTGTCGCTAGCCACGCCGCGCGCGAGCAGCGCCCGCGTGAACACGCCGGTGCCCGCACCGAGCTCGATCACGGTGGCGCCGTCACGCGGGATATCGGCGGTGATCAGCGCGGCGAGCGCCGGGCCGGATGGCGCGAGCGCGCCGACCCGGCGCGGATGGCGCAACCAGGTCCGCAGGAACAGCATCCATTCAGGGATTTTCATCGACAGGCTCCAGGTGGGGTCGATCGGTCAACGACATGTCGGGCTAGGCGGCCGCTTGCGCGGCCAGGTAGCCGGCCGTGATGAACAGCGTGTTCCAGAGCACGATGCCGGCCGCTGCGCCCGACGCGAACCGCGCGAAACTCGTTTCCAGCAAGCCGGCGAGCGCCGGTGCGACGAGCCGGACGAACGGCACCAGTTGCGACCAGAGTGCGAGCCGCGTGGGCCGAGCGCGGATGCCGTCGATCAGCACGTCCATTCGTGCGGGCTGCAGCCTGCCCAGCGACGCGACGCGGCGCAGCAGGGCCAGCACGCTGTCTTCCGGCCACAGGTTGCCGAGCGCGTAATGCAACAGGCAGCCCGCGAAGCTGCCGAGCGCCGTGATGACGATGGCTTCCGGCAGTGTCCATGCGCCCTGCGCGCTGGCGACACCGATCATCGTGAGGAGCACGTGCGACGGCAGCACGGGGATCAGCCGTTCGATCAACGACAGGCCGACGAGGCAGGCGATGCTGTTGGCGCCGGCCAGGCTGAGCGCGAGGCCGAACGGGACGAGCGTGGTGAGCGGGTTCATCGCGCTCCTCCCGCGCGGCGGTCGCGCAACGCGCACAACGCGCGCGATCTTCCATGCCAGAATGGCCCGCACCCGGACGGCGCGCGGGTGGAGCCTCGTGCCGCATTGCATTGCAGCAACGGAATTGAAGGACGTGACACGGTCATCGCGAGCCTCTCGAGAAAACGCCAGATGCATTGCACCGGCAATGCGGCGAATGGCACGCATCGTGGCCCTCAGGCTTTAAGAAGTTTTTAATCGCGGTCGGTCAGGCTGGCGACCTCGACATTCGAGGAGCGAAACCGATGCATATCCTGCTGGTGGAAGACGATGTCATGCTGGCCGACGCCGTGTGCGCGGGCCTCAGGCAGAACGGCTGGCGCGCGGACTGGTCGGCCGACGTGCCGGCCGCGCGGCTCGCGCTCGTCGGTCATGACTACGACGCGGTGCTGCTTGACCTGCAACTGCCGGGCGCGTCCGGTTTCACGCTGCTTGCCGCGATGCGCGCGAACTTCGACCCGACGCCGGTATTGATCGTGACCGCGCGCGATCAGCTGAGCGACCGTATCCGCGGCCTCGACGCAGGCGCCGACGACTATCTCGTGAAGCCGTTCCAGCTCGACGAGCTTTACGCACGGCTGCGTGCACTGACGCGCCGCAGCCAGGGCCGCGTGTCGGAGCGTCTGATCTACCGCGACGTGCACGTCGATCCGGCGCGCAAGGCGGTCACGCGCGCCGGCGAACCCGTTGCGCTCAGCATTCACGAATACCGCACGCTGCTCGCGCTGATGGAGCGGCAAGGCCGCGTCGTCACGCGGACGCAGCTCGAAGCGCGCGTGTACGGCAACGACAGCGAAATCGAAAGCAACACGATCGCGGTGTACATCCATCAACTTCGCCGCAAGCTCGGCGACGAACTGATCGTGACGGTGCATGGCTTCGGCTATCGCGTCGGCGAGAGTCCGGCATGAAGTCGCTACGCGTGCGCCTGCTCGCGACCGTGATGGCGGCGGTCGTCGTGTTCTGGGCGAGCTGGGGGGCGTTTCTCGGCATCGGCCTGTGGCGCGAACAGCGCGGCTGGCGCGACAGCATGCTCGAAAGCGCCGCGCAACTGCTGCTCCTGTCGTTGCCGGATGCGATCGATCGCCTGCCCGAGGCGAACGCCCAGGCAGTGGTGCCGAACACCGCGTATGGCAAATACGACGTCGCGTTCCAGGTCTGGGTCGATGGCCGCAACGTGATGCACAGCGCGGATGCGCCGGGGCCGGCGCTCAAGGCCGACCTGCGGGACGGATACGGCGTGAGCGCCGGTCGCGGCACCGCGCACGACGAGACCTGGCGGGTCTACTCGCTGTCGGATCCGGCGGGCCGGATTCACGTTCAGACAGGCGGCCCGGCCACGACCTGGCAGGAGAAGGCGAGCAATGCGCTGCAACTCGGCCTGTTCAATACGGCGGTGATGCTCGGGATGCTGGGCGTCGTGATCTGGTGGGTGATCCGCTGGTCGTTCGGGCCGGTGCGCGACGTCCAGCGAGCGATCCAGCACAAGGCCGCGTTCGATTTCTCGCCGTTGCCGCTGGTGACGCTGCCGCGCGAACTCCGCCCGCTCGTCGAGTCGTTCAATCGCCTGCTTGCGCGACTGAATCAGGCCGTCGACACCGAGCGCCGTTTCATCGGCGACGCGGCGCACGAGTTGCGCACGCCGCTGGCGGCGTTGTCGGCCCAGGCGGAAGTCGCATTGCAGGCGGACAGTCTGGCAGACAAGAACGAGGCACTGCGTCGGCTTGCAACGGGCGTCGAGCGCAGCGCGCGGCTATCCGGGCAATTGCTCGAACTGGCGCGGCTGGATGCCGGATCGCGCGTTGACCAGCACGGGCCGGTAGACCTGTCGCGGCTCGTTGCGCTGATCGCGAGCGATTTCGACGCGACCGCGCATGCGCGCCGGCAGACGGTGCGGATCGCGGTCGAACCGGTACGCGTCTGGGGCGATCTGGACGAGATCGCGATTGCCGTGCGCAACCTGATCGACAACGCGCTGCGATACGGCCGTGACGGCGGGCGGGTCGAGATCACGTGCGACAGCCCTGCCGATGCGGACGAGGCGCAGGTCAGGCTGCGGATCGCGGACGACGGGCCCGGCGTGCCGGTCGGCGAGCGCGAGCGAATCTTCGAACGCTTTTACCGCGTACCGGGAACGGTGCCGCCAGGCAGCGGCATCGGCCTGTCGCTCGTCGCGCGAATCGCCGATGCTCACGGCGGGTCGGTCGAGGTGGCGGCGGGGATCGGGGGGGACGGGCTGGCGGTGATCCTGTCGTTCCCGATATGGGTGGATCCGGAACGCTGGCAGCGGTAGCGTGGGCGCGGGCCAGTCTTGCCGTGCAGGCGCCGCGCCCTGCCCGACCGATCCCGGTCTATGCTGTGCCATCGAAACCTTCAATCGAGGAGCAGCCGATGTCCGATGCAACGACCGGAAACGCGCCAGGCAGTGCGCACCCGCTCGACCATGTGGTGTGGAACGCGCTGGCGGGCAGGCAGCGCCGCTTTGCGCTCGGCAACGACCGTGCATGGCGATTTCCGGCAGCCATCGCGCCGTTCGCCGCGATCGAGGACACGAGCGCGGCATCGTTCGACGCGTTGCGCACACTGATCGCCGCCCACGGGCCGGCGGCACTGGTCACGACGGACGAGATCGAGCCGCCGGCGGGATTGTCGGTGATCCGGCGCGCAAACCTGTTGCAGATGGTCTGGCAAGGGGCGCTCGACCCGGCGCCTGAACCGGGTTACGTCACGCTCGCCGAAGCCGATGTGCCGGACATGCTCGCGCTGACCACGGCCGCGCAGCCCGGCCCGTTCGGCCCGCACACATACGAGCTCGGCCATTACATCGGCATTCGCAGCGAAGGCAGGCTGGCCGCGATGGCCGGCGAGCGGATGCAGGTCGACGGGTATACGGAGATCAGCGCCGTCTGCGTGGATGCCGCGTTCCGGCGGCAAGGGCTGGCGGCGCGTCTGATGCGGGCGTTGATTGCGGAGATCGATGCGCGCGCGGATACGCCCTTCCTGCACGTCCTCACGTCGAACCAGGTGGCGATCGAGCGCTATCTCGCACTGGGTTTCGTCGTCCGCCGCGAAATGCACCTGCTGGTGCTGGGCGACGGGCAAGCATGACGACACGGCCGGCACGGTGCGCGTGCCGGCCGCTGGAGGTTCGGGTATTTATTCGTCGGTCGACCGGATCAGGTTGCCGCGCAGCGTGACGATCGCCTTCTGCATCTTCGCGAATTCGTCCGGCTTCAACCCGGTGGCTTCGACCAGATTCATGTCGAGCCCCTTCTCTCGCACGCGGCGGCCGCTCTTCGTCAGGCTGACGAGCACTTGGCGTTCGTCCGACGGATCGCGGTGCCGCTCCAGGTAGCCCATCGCCTCGAGCTTCTTCAGGATCGGCGTCAACGTATTGGATTCGAGGAACAGCTTCTCGCCGAGCTGGCCGACCGTCTGGTTGTCCTGCTCCCACAGCGCAATGATCGTGATGTATTGCGTATACGTGAGGCCGAGTTCTTCGAGGATCGGCTTGTACGCCTTGCCGAACGCCAGGTTCGTCGAATAGATCGCGAAGCACAGGAATTCGGACAGCTTCGGCGCGGCGGCGGATGGGGTTTCGGTCGGTTTCATGAACGTCCTCCAGCGACGCGAACGGCCGCAGATGGACGCATTATATATCGCGTGCGATTTTATCGGAAGCATGATAATCGTTCTCGATGAACCGGCGCGCCGTCAGTCCGCCCTGCGGCGCTTGCCGGTCTGCACGCGGTTGACCGACAGCAGCGTGCATTGCACCGGATGCGCGATTTCGGTCGCGAGCCCGCCTGCGGCAAACAGCAGGATCGTCAGCCAGCGTTTCATGCGTCCTCCACGACCGAGAGGCTTGCGCCATCGGCGACCGTTGCATCGAGCGCATACGGGTCGACGCCATCGAGGCAGCCGAGATTGACGCGCCAGCAGGCCGGGTCCTTGCGCGTCTGATGGAACGGATAGATGCCGCAATGGCTGCAGAAATAGTGACGGGCCGTGCGTGTGTTGAACTGGTAGCACGTCAGCGCGCCCTCGCCTTCGACGATCTTCAGTTCGCTGGCGGCGAACATCGGGCTCATCAATGCGCCGCGCCGGCGGCACAGGCTGCAGTTGCAGCGCACCGCCGGCGTAATGGCGGTGCGGACTTCGAATTTGACGGCCCCGCAATGGCAGGACCCTTTGAACCAGGTTGCAGACATAGTGAGGGGCCGTGCGTGTGTTGAACTGGTAGCACGTCAGCGCGCCCTCGCCTTCGACGATCTTCAGTTCGCTGGCGGCGAACATCGGGCTCATCAATGCGCCGCGCCGGCGGCACAGGCTGCAGTTGCAGCG
>NZ_JAAGPG010000032.1:0-37499 GCF_017104665.1 Burkholderia sp. Se-20378
TCGAGCATTACAACGAGAAGCATCCCCATAGCGCGCTGAAATACCGCTCGCCTCGCGAGTTCCGGCGCTCGATGGATTCAGCAACCTTAGTGTGACGCTGTGTCCGGTATTACAGGGGCAACTCCAGTCAAATCTTCGATCCTGCATGTCGATTTTGATGATGCTGGCCATGACGTGCGCTCGATGATAGACAAGGCTGTCCCATGCCTCGAGCGCGTCTTTTGAGTGAGAGATAGCCGCCCCGGCGGCTACTGCGATACTCACGAAGGCACCCCAGATCCAGGATGCTTTGTTCTTGCGTTTGGCCGTGTTCATTTTTCAAGTAAGTTGATATTGGATTGGCTGCCCAGGGTGCTCCTGGTTTCCCAGTCACAATATACCCAACACGTTTCGTGACCTCCTTTTTGCTCGTACGCGAGGTCGATGCTGACCAACCTGGAGGGCTTGTGTAGCGAGGGTTTCTCTGTCCGTGAACACCTCATCCGGTAACTGTTCGATTTTTGTTCCGCGATCGGTAGAAATGACATAGATCCGTCGTTATACTTTCGGTGAGGCGCAGGATTTAATAACCTGGGGAGAGGGGGCGTAAATTTTCATCCATGTTTCGAACATTCTGCAATTTCGTGGAAAGTCCCCCAATTTTTATTGAGGGGGCGGACGTCGCCAAATTGGGAATTTTCCTGAGCGATTACGTACCTGATCTTTCAGGTTTCGACCGTAATGAGCTGATCTCGCAGCTGGGCTGGCAAGCCGTGTACTTAGTGATTTAAGCTTACAACAAACCGAATAATGCAATTATTTGATAGATCCACAGTCGAAGTTCCTGCTGTCTTGCAGAGTTCTTATGCGAGGAAAGCTAGAGAAGAACTTCTTTATCTGTTCGAAATGGACGAGAAAGTACGAGCACAAACGCGGACGCCGCGTTTTGCGAATTTTCTCGATGACACGTCGTTGCAAGCAGCGCTATTTGACCTTTTTCATGGAAAATGTGCTTTCTGTGAATCAAAACTTTCAGGTGCTCCGCAAGTTGTCCCGTTTCGCCCGTCTTCGGACGTGTCACCAATGGGCGACGCTAGCATCCAGCATCTTTACTATGGCTGGTTGGCACTAGCCTGGCAAAATCTCTATCCAATCTGCAGCGGATGCAATAAAAGTGATCGGCATGACTTCTTTCCGGTCTACGGAAAACGGGTGGAATTGCCGTCCTTGATGACCCTTCGTCGCTATGTTAAGGAGGATACGGGACTTTGGCCAGAATATCCAATTAAAGAGCGGCCTGCACTGCTGGATCCGTGTGGAAAACGAAGGCCCCGACTCGCAATCGGACTCCATGAGAACGGAGAGCTGTTCTCGAAAAAGAGCTTAGCCGCTGGCAACACGATTGAGAAATTCGATCTGAATCGAAGCAACCTCGTTAGGCGTCGACGCCGAATCATTTACGGATACGTGTCTCGCCTATTGAAGTTGGGTCCTCAAGTGGAAAGTATTTCCAGAATGCCTTACGTATTCGCGTTTCAGGACCTTGAGTTTGGTGGTCTGTGGCACGGGCTGCTTTGCGACGCTGTCGAAGCAATTGTTGGTCGTACATTGCAAAATGAGAGGGCGCTGGATCGCAATTTCTGGGAGTTCTATAGGGATCACCCACGGGGGGCGTCGTTTCGCAAACAAGTTCTCCGAAAACTGATTGAGTGGCATCACACCAGCGAACCTCACCCTCAGTCCGCCGGCACGAAAGATATTCGTGATCCGGGCAGACTTATTTCGATTAAGCTGAAAAATTTCAAGTCCGTCGAGGCACTGGAGGTCAGACTGCCGACCGATCAGAGGCGTGATCGTGAGCTTACCCCCGCCTTACTGATTCTGGGTGAGAACGCAGTGGGGAAGAGTACGGTCCTGGAAGCAATTGCTCTGGGACTAAGCCCCGAAGCACTGGGCAAAGGCATGGATGGCGATCTGGACCGGTTCAGGCTCAATCCAGCCTATCTCGGTGGTAAGCGATCGTCGCGGCATCGTACTGCACGACTGCACTTCGAATTTGAGAACGGGAAGCGAACCGTCGCCATTGGTGAATCGTTCGCGGCCTCAGCGCAATCGCCCGTTCCTCTGATCTTTGCCTATGGAGCGTTCCGGCAATTTGTTGAGAATCGCCAAAGCAACACTGCGCTGTCTCCGGTCGCTACTTTGTTTAATCAGGAAGCCATTCTTCCAAATCCTGAGGAGTGGCTACTGGGGCTGGATTCGGATGATTTCGATATGGTCATACGTGCACTGCGCGAGATCATCAGCGTCGAAGGGAATTTTGAGATTGTCGAGCGGGATCATTCGGCAAGACGATGTTACGTGGTATCACGTATCGAAACCGGAGGCGGATCCAAAAGACTTCGTACGCCTCTGGGTACCGTGTCATCGGGGTTCAGGTCGGTGCTTGCGATGACATGTGACATTTTTCGCGGGCTCATGGACCGAATGCCCCAAAAAAAATCCAGGGGTCTGGATGTCGCAACAGGGATTGTACTGATCGATGAGGTGGAGGCGCATCTTCACCCGCGATGGAAAATGCAGATCATGAGGGGACTTCGGAGTGCGCTACCTCGGATGACTTTCATCGTCACAAGCCACGATCCACTTTGCCTGAGAGGGATGGAAGACGATGAGGTGGTCGTCATGCGGCGTGCTGTTCAAGACCGTCTGAACCCCGGCATCATGGTCAAAGTTGAGCTTAATGATGATCTCCCGAAAGTCAGTCAACTGACAGTTGAGCAGCTGTTGACGGCTGATTTCTTCGGACTTTTGAGCACCGACCGACCCGAGGTCGAGCAGCAGATGGCCCGCGTTGCTGATCTGTTAGCAAAAAGGCGAAATGGGGAGCTGAGCGAACAAGAGGCCGAAGTTGTGAAGAACTTTGAGGGCGAGATCGCAGAGTCCCTGCCCGTGGGATCGTCGGAGGCTCAACGTCTCGTTCAAGAAGCAGTTGCAGAGTTTCTGAAAGAGCGGCGCAATAAATCGGCTGAGCAAGCAGCAAATCTCCGAAAGGCGGCCAAGGACCGGATCCTCGACATCCTGCGGGGAGTCTAACGTGAGGAAAGTTGATCGAAGTGCGGTAGCGGCTCCCGCGGGGCTGAAGAGAAAGGACCGGAAACGAAAGACAGAGCTGGATCGCGCGCGTGATCATGTGAAGAGTACTGATCCCAAAAAAGGGACCGGCGTGTTCTCGGTGTACAAGTTGCCCGACGTGAAGCTGGCCCTAGAAAAGCTGTTTCACGGGAAATGCGCCTACTGTGAGAGTGCCTATGCCTCGACCGCACCCGTGGACGTCGAGCATTTTCGACCGAAGGGCGCAGTCGCAGAAGACGAGAAACATCCGGGGTACTGGTGGCTTGCCAGCGACTGGGAGAATTTGCTGCCTTCATGCATCGACTGCAATAGACGAAGAGGACAACGTACCCCTTCCGGCTTCAGCAAACTGCTGAAATATGACGAAAAATCGCGTGAATTCAATAAGTCTAAAATACTGAAAACGGGGAAGGCTGACAGCTTTCCGATATCGGGAACCCGCGCGCAGGCCGAACAAACGAAGTTCGATAAGGAAAGCGCTTTGCTGCTGGATCCATGTAGAGATAATCCCTCTGATCACATTGCCTTCAATGTGAATGGAGTGACATCTATCGCACTGGTCTACCCGAAAGGTGACGGCAATGTCGCGCGAACCCGATTCCATCTCGCGAAAACTGATGAGGCTAAAGATATCAACGAACACGGGAGCGACGCGGACGCACTTAGTCTGAGTGAGCGCGGTGCGATATCGATTCATGTGTACGGCTTGAACCGGCTAGGACTGGTCCATGAGCGCACCCGAATCCTGCGGCACCTCAATTTTCTCCGAGGTGTCGTCCTTGAACTGTTGACCGTAGCGGATGCGGTTGACGGGGACGATGAAATACCTTTGATGAAACGGCGGACAATCTCGCGGCGGTTGTGCGATTTGAGTGACCGCATTCTCGGGGAAATCAAGGAAATGGCACATGATTCAGCACCATATTCAGTCATGGTGAGTGAATGGATTGCCGAGTTCAGAAAGGAGCTTGAATGAAGGGGCGCGCTGGAGGCGATGCGGGGAGAAGGGGGGAAGTCCGGACGCGAATTCGATGTCAGTTAGGCGAGATGCCTCGCGTGCATGTACGTAGCTGTGGCGATCACGATTTCAGTTGGTCGAGTGCATCGATCTAAGCAATAGGCTGGTCCCCCGGCTAGCCTCAGTTGAGTTCAATGGAGTATTTAATAGGGTCGAAACATATATAAAAATGCATAATTGAAAATTTTTTCGCTTTGCCTTTCCGGTTTTTCGAAGTCGTTGCTATTTGAGGATATGAAGCGCTGAAAGGGAGGCCCTATGGCCCGACAGTTGACGAAAAGGACGCTTGCCGGCGTGACGATGACCCGTTTGCCACAGGTTCAGGTCGAGGTTGAGGAACTCCTCCGGCTAACGGATGAGATGTTGCTTGAGCGAGCTGCAATCGCTACGAAAGGAGCAAAAGGTTACTGTAGTTCAGAGGCTCTGGTCGCGCTGTATCGCGAGGCGTGTCGAACAGGCAATGCGAAGGTGGTGAACGGATTGATCCCCCGGCTCACGAGTCACTGCAGCAAGCTTGCCAAGCACAAGCTCTTCGTACGCGGTATCGATTCGGACGAGGCGACCCAGAACGTCGTGGACAGATTCGTTGACTTGTTGGTCGCCGCGGCAGGGGATGGACTTTGCGAGCAGCTTGACTTCTTTGAGGTGCTATTCGACAACGCGGTAACCTCGCTCGCCGCGAGCGAGGCGCGCCGCGCTCATGTCAGGTATTCACGGTCCGTGCCGATTTCGGGGGACACGGACGATGATGACGCACCAAATCGGGATCTGGCGGAGCGAGTCAGAGCTGACTTGTCTTTGCCACTGGGGTTGACCGAGCCAGAGCGGGGCGTGTTCACCGCTCAGGTGCTTGCTGAAATTGCGAATCTTCCTGAGGCGCAACGAACGCTGGCCATCATGACGGTTCTTGGGGTTCAGAGTGAATCGAACGACCCGAGGGAGCTGACCATTTCCGCTACGCTTGACGTCCAACCCAAGACGGTGAGGAACCGTCAGAAACGAGTCGCAGAGAAGCTCGTCAACTTTAAGGAGTGAATGATGACCATCAACAATCCTCAAGCCGAGCTGCAAATTGAGGAGGTGCTGTTGCAATTTGCAGCGGAGCGGGAACTGCCGACCGCTGATCAACTGAGCCACTATATCCAAGCGTTCCCTCAGTACAAGGACGATCTCATCGATTTCGCAGCGTCGTTGGTCAATGACACGTTTTCTGAGGAACCCGCCGAATCAGATGCCACCAGGGCGGTCGCTAGCCGTGCCGTTAGCCGCTTCCACAACCTTCGCTTCGAGCAAGAAAGAGCGCAGGTCGGGCGGGCGCCGAAAAAAGTGGAAAACCCCATCGCGCCCTTGTCGCGCACGGATTTCGGCCGTTTGGTTGAAGCGTTGGGTTTGCCAAAGCAGGTGGTGACCAAGCTTCGAGACAGAAAGATCAGTTTCCCGACGATTCCGAATGGCCTTATCGATGCGCTAACCCGCAACCTTCAAGTTGCGCGGGAGGTCACCGTTTCTCATCTGATGGCGAGACCAGAGGTGGCAAGACTGGCCACTTCTTCGTGCACATCCAGCGGGGCGACGTCTAACAAGCAGGAGTCGTTCGATGAGGCTTTGCGGCATGCTGGACTGTCTTCGGCTGATATTTTGGTGCTCATGAAGCGCTTCGCTCGCGAGCAGTGATCGTCGATTATCTATCTCTTTTGAGAGTATTCCTGTTCTAACCGATCGCCCCGTCAGCCTAGCAACGAGGCATCGTACCTTCTGTTGGACCTCAGTCGGCCATGAAACGTACAGTTCCGCGCGATTCATGGCCGACCAGATGCCGTCACGCAAGACTTACTCCGATTCTCGCTCTCACTTCCCTCTGACGCCACCGTAGAGAGTTCTACGTGCCCGCTGTGCGCCGAGTCGCCGTGCCCGCCTGACCTGATCTGCTGCCGTTCGGTATGGCCTGGGTGGCGCTGTTGGCCAGCTGTCGGGAAATGGGTGCGGATTGCCGGTTTCGCGAGTGACACTCGCAAAGAAAGCCGCTCGAGACTTTCCGGTTTTTGTGGCTCGATGCGATTTCCTTTGTGAAAGCCATCACCAGTGTTCGGCTGGTAAGGTAAACGATGAGGATTGCGAATCATGACTATTTTCTACCAAATGCAAAGCTGTCGCGAAGTTCGGAGTCTGGATGTGATCGAGGGCATCACGCTGGCTGAACTGGTCAGCACTGTGTCAGGGAGCATGGTTGAGCAACTGAAGGCATTCGAAGAAGACGGAGACCTCATATTGACGGAGGAGCGACTGATCGTGATTCTGCGCGAGAAGCGTCATCCGAAGCTGCACTTCCATCCACACTGTGAAGTCAAGGTGGTGGTGCATTTCAATGGCCGGGTGATCGAGCGCCTGGCGTCGCCCGCGATGACCGTCAGCCGCCTGAAGAAATGGGCTGACAGCGAGTTCGGCGTCGATCCCGTGCACGCCGCGGAGCACGTACTGCAATTGAGCGGGACGACCGAGCGTCCGATTGGTTCGACCCACTTGGGTGCGCTCACGCAGCACGGTGGCCACTGTGTTTCGTTCGACCTCGTGCCGAACGAGCGTTTCCAGGGGTAAGACATGAACGCCGCTCGACCGAGTTTGACACCCGATGCTCGCGCCTTTGGTGCGGATGTCGCGGCCGTACCGTTCTGTCTCGGTGAGGTGGACGGGAAGTGGCATTTGCGAGAAATCGTATGGCCGAAAGCATTAATCGACGTAAAGGCGTCCGTCGGTACCTTCTGCTTGCGCTTTGACCTCAGTGGCTTTCCGGCACAGCCGCCGACCGCTCAACTCTGGGACCCGGAGGCCAACTGCCCGCTACCGTTTCACCGATGGCCGCGTGGTAAGGGCGGGCGAGTCAGCGACGTATTCCGACCTGACTGGCAGCAAGGCACGGCGCTTTATCTCGCCTGCGATCGGGTGACGATCATGACGCATCCCAACTGGGTTTCCCAAATGCCAGCCAGGCTTTGGCGGACCAACGGATCCATCGTTCAGTATCTCGAGGAAGTCTATGTCCTTCTCAATTCGGAAGATTATTCGCCGCCTCCATCGTATTTTTGTGCCACTCTGGGCGTGCGTCGTTGCCTACCGCATTGCCTGCAGAAATAACAAAGAATACGTCATGCCGGCGGGCAATCTCATCCAGCTTGATTGCCTCTTCACTAAAATCACTTTTCGAAACCTCAGTATTGTTATTCAAGCTGAAGTTAAAGACACGCACAGAGTGATTCCGCCGACACTCGCCAATGAGTTGATCGAGAGCGTCCATGAATTTTGCGGAGCCATTCTCGTAATATTCCCCTGCGAATGCATCTTTCGTCTGCAACGCAATATCAATCAACCAACAACCGTCATCCTCAAGGCGCGCACTATACTCCGGATTAAATGTCTGAGCTCCAACCAGCAATCCGGCGATATACGTTCCGTGCTCGAGATCGCGATGATTTTCCGGAATACCGCCATAAATACCCTTAACCCAACTACTCAACGTATCCGCGATACCTCCGTCGACAACAGCCACCGTTGGATAAGCAACATTCTCCTTTGGCTCGGGAATGTCTGCGGGTAGTAAAGAGACGACAGTTGAGGTGCGCTGGATTCTCTGCGGTGCCGCGGCCTCGATAAGGGTGGAATTCTGATCCGTGGCCAACAGATTGGGAATCGCAACGGTCCGGATGTCGGGGTGGTCACCAAGCAGCGCCAACAACGTCCGATGTGCGTCAAACGAATAATCTCCATCGACCCTGAGTTGCTCTCCCACTTTTGACAGAGAGGAAATGCCATCGAGCACGGCAAAACCTGGAGAGTCCGTCAGACCAATGTATGCCGACGAAACTGATTCGAGCCCGCTCTGAAGTACAACATAGATCCCCAAGGAACGACTGAGTTCGACCAGAGATCGGACAAACGTGTCAGCTGGTAGATCTGCAGACCGTAGCGTGTCGGAAGCCGAACGAAGCTTCGCCAACGCACTGGAAATCGGTTCGAAGAAGCGAACCGAATACATCGGAGCCAATTTCTGCTCATTAAGCAGACGAATGGCGCTCTCCGTATCCGGGATGCGTCGGTCCGCGACCGACCACAAGTGGAGATTTTCCAGCGCCCCCAGTTCCGACCGCTCCCGATTCGGATCTAAAACTAGGTCGCCGTGTTTGTCGAGCCTGCGCTTCGTCTTCGCATCGGCCGCCTCAATCCTCTCGAGAACACGACTCAACCCAACATCATCGGCACGAACAATAAGTTCCCCGATGTCGGCCCCACCAACAACCGGAGCGGTATCTTGGGTGAACAGCCTTCGGACGGGACGATGAGACTTCGCCCAGGCCTTCTCCTGAAGGCTAACTTTGACAAATCCGGTCGGACCAAAGCGTACGCTACTCTCACCAAGCTGCGCCTGGATCGTTCGAATGCTGTTTGTAACATACGTACGATGAGCCGCGAATGCGTCATCACGGTCGGCATAGAAATCGGTCTTTTTCCCGCCCGGAACCGTTTTGCGATCCCGCTGCAAGGCAGACGGGTTCGACACATACAACAGCGGATAGTCCGCGGCCATTATTTTCCCCGTTGCCGGGTCAAGTCACCCAGCGACTTATCGTTGTTCTGTTGACACCAAATATTTCACCAAGCTCTACAGTGGTGAATGAATATCGTTCAAGTACCGCTCGAGCGAATTCCTTCAGCGGATTGTTAACGATTTCAATCGCTTGCTTGGGCACTCTCGCCGCATGTGTACAAATCACCGTCTGCAGACGCTCTGCGAAGGATACATTCGGCCCATCTAGAATCCAACTCTTTTTTATTGACTTAACAACGTCTTGAATCTCAGCGCCGGACGCCCCGTCCAATATACACGCGAGCAACTTTGACTGAGCACGTCCGAAGTCGATAGGCTTCGCGTACCGCTCGATTATTTGCGTTCGCCCGAGTTGATCCGGTTTGGGCATCTCAATCTGAAGCTCGAACCGGCGCCAGATAGCGGGATCGAGCAATTGAGGATGATTGGTGATGCCGATAGTGAGCCCGTGATGTGCTCGCTCATCCAGATTTTGAAGCAAAGTGTTAACAACGCGCTTTATTTCACCGACTTCATTAGGGTCATCCCGTAGCTTCGCGATTGCATCAAATTCATCCAAAACCAACAAGGCACGATGACGGTTCGCAAATGCGAACAAGTTACCAATGTTGCGTGAGGTCGTACCAAGAAACGACGACATCAAGCCGTCCAATCGCGCAAGGATTACAGGAAGCTTCATTTGACGGGCGAGCCAGAGCGCCAGTTCGGTCTTTCCTGTTCCAGGATCACCGAACAACACGCAACTCCGCGCCGGTTCAATGCCGACCGCCTTAAGTTCGGTTGCGCGACTCCACTCCGTGACCCAAGTATTCACTGCCGTCGACAATGCGTCCGGCAAGATAGGACCGACTTCTGGCATTGACTTGGCCACAAGAACCGTGGCTACTGGCGCAGCCGTTTCTCGATCGACTGGAACTCGCGAGCTCCGCGTCAGCGGCTCGCCAGTGAGAAGCGACGACGCTCCGCTTTGCATCGGTGCGACTGGCTCCCCATTTTCGGGAGACGAGACAAGCTTGCGGATTGTCTCTGCGTCTTTCACTTCTCCCGCCTTCAAGAGTTCGTCCGCAAGGCGCCGCACGAGCTCGGGCCCGCCCGGCGCGCTCATCGCAGCGCCACATAGCTCTTGAACCACGCCTGAGATGTGCGATTTTGATGACTTCACGTGCATGAAACCGACCAAAATGTGCAGATGAGACTACATGACGCTCATTTCGTCAAGCAGCCTCATCATGGTCAGCCTGTTACCCCTACGAAAACGGTGTCGACGCACTCTCAAGTCAGCGCTGCACGAATGGCCTCCTGAAGCCAGACGAAGAGCTCGTATGCGCGTCCAGTCGTTAGAAGGAGGGCACCACCCAGCAACATAAGCTGACTCCAGATATGACGCACGGGAGAGTAGCGCCACGTCAACGCCCACAACCATCCGCACCAGGTGCTATTGGTAGCGGCGAACGCGCGAAGCCCTGCAAGCCCGTTGATGGCAATCGCCGATACGCACAACGCAATCGCACCACCGTTCTGCAATGTGACTTGGAGATCCTCACGGATCAAGGTTCCCCAGAACTTTCCAGCCGTTGCCGTCGCAGCGAACGCGAGAATCTGTGGTGGTACGTTGTCTCGAATGATCCCGAGCAGCAAGTACGCTGTTAGTGCAGCAGCAGTGGCTGGAAGGAGAGCCAAGGTGGTGGGGCCAATGTCACGATCCCGCCCAAATGCGACGAGAGACGCCAATGCGCTCGGGATTATCACTACAACAATCGCATTCTTGAGGAGCGATTCAATTTGCTCGAAGTGGCGAAAGAAAAACCATACGACCAATAGCGCAAGAAACATGATGGGTAGCAACCAATTCTGCGTGCCCCCACCATTATTTGGCGGATCGCGATACATGTTGTTGGTCACGTTGTTGTTCGTAACCTTGACCGTGTCTCCCACGTGGTTGCCAACGCCTTTGACCTTGACCGAAGTGTTCTCGTAGTGGCTCATTGATACGTTTCCTTCTTCATAGTTTATTTGCAGGCGTCCCGCCTGACCGAACTACTCGACTGCAACGAAACCAGGATTGATGGAACTGAAATCCCGGCGATTTTGGACTACGTTGCGGCAACCAAGCGCGAACATATCGATGTCTGCCACTTCGCTCGGTGATTGACCATGTAACACACGCAGAGCCTCCGAAACCGCGAGCGCTGCCGTAAAAGCGCCGACAAAAGCTGCTCCAACCGCTTTCTCCGCCAATTGAACAATGCCGCATTGGCTAACCTGCCCTTGCTTCACCAAATGGACGTAGGCTTCGCTAAGGACCGGCTCTGAAATCGGGTGCGGCACCCACGTCTCCGGTGTAGTGCGAGATGCAGGGAACGTGTGCACACGGAGGCATTGGAAATCGTCGTATCGACCTCCCAGTCCGGCCTCGACAATGAAGCTAAAGCCTGCGGCATCGAGCGCGCGTCGGGCCTCCGGATTGTCGACGCCGCAGAATACAAGCGAAGGCTCCCCAAGACCACGCCGCGTATCAGAATCGAAGCCGCGCTCAACAATATTCGTTGAGAAACCCTTACGCTCCATCCACGCAGCCACGACCCGCGTCTTCTTGCTGTTCTTGTCACGGGCATTTGTGAGCACCGAGGTACTTTCCGTCGAAGCACCGACGACATCCGTATCCTGCAGAATCAGATGCGGCCGCATATCCTGCTCGCGCGGGTAAGGCAGTAGACTCAAGCACCATGCAAATGCTTGGCCAAGGTGCCCCAATCCGAGCAACCACGCTGACGATGGAAGCACTTGCAGCCTAGGACCGTCGGCGTGTGCTACCACCCACTTCAATTCTCCTGGCGCCCACAGTGACAAACCGGTGGTCTCCAATCCAGTGCCACTTCCGTCGCTGACATAGCGAAACGCTTCGCTCACCGCAAGTGCTGCAGCCGCGACTGCAGCGAGTGGCATGACGTATCCATCGGTCGCCGTGACCATCTCGAGCCGCTCATCCACCGGGGTCACGCCTGCGCGCCAGCCCGCCATGAGAAGGCGAATGTGAAACGGCGAACGTGGATCACCGGCGGCTCCAACCTTGATGATCGGAACACCCTCTGCCGGTTCCACCTCACGCGCACCTGCACGCTTTAGCGCGTCGCGCAGCAATTTCTCGTCGCCAAGCGTGTGGTGAAGCGCCACATCAAGGACTCCCGATACGGATACGCCACCGAGGAACGCACGTCGGCCCAACTCCACAAGTGCAATCGCTGCGATTTGCTCGTGCAGGCAGAATGACGCTGATAGGTCAAGGTGGAGGCGAAATCCGTCGGCGATGGCCTGCGCTTCGTCGAAAGACTTCGCTCGCCCGCTATCAACCAGTCGCTTGACCGTACGGTGTAACGACTCTGCATGGAATTGGCTGGTCACGATTTCCCTCATAAGCCGATGTACATGAATTTCCGATTTCGGCGCTCGCCGACCTCATCCCATTTGTGCGCACCTTGGTACACATAGATACCCAGGTTCTGTCTGGACACGGTTCGCACCGCAAACTCCGGCACGATGATTCCGATATGCCCCCTTACCGCGACCATCGGGTTCTGCCGGTCCGTCTCGCTCTGACCGTATCCACCTGGATGCGTATGGATATCTGCAACCACTGACACACCTTGCTCACGACAGAGCGCCCAGAGACGTCCCATATGGCAACCATCGATATGGACGTACCCACTATCGAGTGCATGCGGATCGATATCGTCATACATCACGAAGCTCGTTATCGTGCGCACCTCGCCGTCGATATCGCCAAGCAGGAACGCGCCACTCTCCCTTCGTCCATCGCTGCGTTGCCTAAGTGCACGCACCAATCGATGCCACAGCCGAACGTCGCATACCAACCTATGCTGCGGCGACCAAAGGCGGCGATTCAACTTATTGAAAGTAGGTCTGATACGCTTTTGGGGCCTGCAGATTCTCTGATTAACGTGTCTGTTGGGGCCACTAACGGGCATGGCGTGCCCAACTGCATTCCTGATGCTCCCGCTCGATATAGTCGGCGTGGTCCAGGAGTGCGGGGATCAGTGAAGCCCGATATCTGCCACATCGGAGGAGCGGATGGGCGTGACCTGACGGGGCTGGCGAGCGTAACTGAGGATGGAATGGTGGCCGCAGTGAAGGGCACCAGCATGGCAGTTCCTCTGGCGGCAAAAACGTTGGCACAGCTTGATTTGGAGTTGGGGCTGGAGGCTCGCCGCGAGATCGTGCAAGCACTTTTTCTTCACAATACATATTTTCCAGCGCCGCTACGTAATTTGAAGGCTCGACGTGTGGGGCGAGGGCTGGTTGGCTTTGGCTATCCGCGTCCGACTTCTGAGACGCTGATATTGAATCGACACACATTCGGTGTCGTTGTATGTGACAGTCTAAAGAAGGA
The DNA here is from genome assembly GCF_017104665.1 of Burkholderia sp. Se-20378. Lineage (NCBI taxonomy): Bacteria > Pseudomonadati > Pseudomonadota > Betaproteobacteria > Burkholderiales > Burkholderiaceae > Burkholderia > Burkholderia sp. Se-20378. The sequence continues at coordinate 13,141 of NZ_JAAGPG010000032.1, forward strand.
CGATAACTGCGTTATCGATTTCAGATGGCCGCGCGAACTCGTCGATGCCGAAGGGCGCTGCAGAGGGATTGCGCGCCTCACGTTGGTCTACTCGCCGCCACTCGACTTTGATTATGGTGCTGAGGCGGCACGTATCAGTCTTGAACCCTCGCTGCGTCAACGAGAAGACGAAACGCAACCTCGTGACTTCAGCGAGGACGACGAGGAGGAAGATGAAGAGTCTGAAGATGCGACCAAGGTGGGCTGGATCGGGCGAATCAAGCCGGTTCATTCGCGTGGATTGAAACGAACTTCTCGTGAATCTGCCCTGCTGTTGGATGGACTCAAATGGAGTCCGGTCAAGGTGTTGGAGGGAAGTTTCCGTGGTATTGGGCGGTCTGCCGAATGGCGCATGACAGTCAATTATGTCGCTCGGAATCAAGTCGAGTTTCCCAAAGACGGTGTTCCGTTCGCGGCAGTACTGACGATCACTGATCCTGACGGCAAAGCTAATGTCTACGAGGATCTTAAGCAGGAGTTGGTTGTGAATTCAGCGACCGTGCTGAATGACATCCGAACTGCGCTTCGTGTGCGTCCGCGGACGTAGGATTTGATTTATCGGATAGATAGAAATGGCGTCTAACACCCACAAGTACATCATCATGGCCGAGACTGTTGAAGGTTCGGCGTTTGTCGGTCCGTTTCAACGTTCTAGTTTTCAGGGTGGAGGTGTCACGGCCCTCCTTCGTAGAGCATTTTCGGCCGGTGCAAAGATTCCTGTTACGTCGTCCGCGGTGGATGACGTTGCGATGCTCGAGTTGACCGACGACCAGGCGCGCACGTTCGAGGCCGCCAACGGAGCGATCAAGCTACATCCAGTTCGAACTTATCGTCTTGCAGCGATCGAAATCGACCGCGTGCTGATGTCGGCAGGACCGTATTCCTTTGGAGTCGTACCGCCGGCGACGAACAGCCCATTTCGCATTCGAGTGCAGGGACCTCATGGTGAACCTGTTGCGAACGCCGCGGTCCTTGTTTGTGAGTGGGGTACGAATAATCTCTTGCAGGGCAAGACGGATGCAACCGGACATGCAACGATCCCCACAGGAATTGGGCTTGCCAATTTTGTGAAAATCACGCCGTTTGCTGATTTCTGGGGGCAATCCAAATCGGGGGTCATGGCGACACATGGGCCTGTTGTCTTCACGCTTGACGCGCTTGAACCGACGTATGTCGATTGCTTCAAGTTTCATTATCCGGAGAGTCATTCGCGCCAGGGCGCGACGCAATTGGGCCGCCGGGTCAAGGTTGCAGTGATTGACACGGGCGTGGACGACCATCCGGATCTTGGCAATGTCATTGACCGCATTTCTCATACGCAGGCCGACGACGCGGACGACCTGGGTGACAACGGCACTGGGCACGGTACGCATGTTGCCGGAATCATCGGAGGTTGCGGGCGTATGAGAGGGCTTGCACCCAATGCAGAGTTGATGAGCTTTCGCGTGTTCGAGCGTGACGCGGTAGAGGCTGACACTTTGTACATATTTGAGGCTGTCCGCAATGCAGTGGATCGTGGCGCAGATGTCATCAATTTGAGTCTCGGGCAGGAAAAAGTCGACGAGGTGCTTGAAGAGGCTATTAAATATGCTGAAAGGAACGGAGTGTTAGTTGTCGCGGCCTCGGGCAACGATGGGCACAGTGCTTCCGTATTTCCCGCAAGCTATCCGGAAGTTGTTTCGGTCGCGGCCGTTGGTCGATCTGGTACATTCCCGCCTGGTTCAGTGCACGCGGGTTGGCCTAAGCGAGTTGAGGGAACTGACTCGAACGATTTTGTGCCCGCGTTCTCGAACCATGGAAAGGTCGAACTGGCCGCGCCTGGCGTCGCTGTCATATCGACCGTCGGTGTTGGCGGCTATGCTGCAAAAGATGGGACGTCAATGGCGTGTCCAGTGGTCTCAGGTTTCGCGGCTTGGTTGTTGGAGGCCGCACCTGAGTTGTCAGGACGAGTTCGCTGCCCTCAGCGCCTCGCGGACCTGAAGGCGTTGCTGTACAGGACGTGTAATTCGCTCGGATTCGATAAATTTGACGTAGGGAATGGGTTGCCTCACTGATTGGAGGTCCGTCATGAGTCGATATTTGCTGTTTTTCAAGGGATCCGGTGACATCCCGCAGGACGACCTTCGGATCATTCGTAATCATGCTGGAGTGACGGTTTTGGACGTCCGACCGTCCAAGACTTTGGTGCTCGAGCTGGATGGTTCCGCCGGAGACTTCCTTGTGGACGTGGGCAAGATGAAAGATTGGGTTGCCAGCGAGCAAAGAAAGTACAGATTGAACTAGGGTTCTCGTATCGAAGGCGGAACAAGTCACAACTGTAGCTGTGCGTCGAGTTTGGCATACTCCGTCCGTTGACGAATTGCGAGGGGTGCACAAACTGGACGAACAGTGTAGATCAGTCTACGTGGATTAGACATATGAAGTACCAGCGTTCTGTGGCAGGTGGGCTAGCGCGCGTGTGCGATGCGGATTTTTTTGAGATTGTGATTGGTCAAGCGCGGGAGATTCTGCGACATGAGTTCCGGCACCGTGACAACTGCGGGCGATGCATCGACATAGACCACGTCGCTGCGTGCTTCGCTGAGCCGCTGCTATGGCTAACAGACGGGCTGCCGAACCAGTCGACCTGTAGGAGCCTCGCTCATGCGTAAAGCATCTAGGAGGGCATGCCGAACATTGAGCAAGGCGCAACTCTTGCCGCTGCCTCCTGTGCATGTGCGTCGACTGTCACTGAAGAATCATTGTGCGCTTGCTTCATTGCGGGACGGCCACGGTAATGTTGACGGAATCGCGACGCTGTCGAATGTACTGGAATTGGCGTTTCAATTGTGCGACGACAAGGACGTGACGCCGTACCGTCAGGCGCAGGTTGCACTGAACGCATGTGTTGAGCGAGCAGGGCGAGGGGGCGCATGGTCAGTTAACGGCGCAGACGAAAGCTGGGCGATGGACTTTGTCGCTGACGCGCTGGTGCATGGCCGACGTATTCGCATGTTGACCATCATCGACGCGTGGAATCGCGAGTGCCCGCACATCGAGGTCGACTTCTCGCTGACGGGCGTTCGGGTCGCGCGCGTGCTGGAGCAGCTACGTCAGCGGGGACGGCAGCCTAATCTGATTCAGGTCGACAACGGGCCAGAGTTCGTCAGCAAGGCGCTCGATGCATGGGCGCACGAACATGGCGTCAAGCTGCAGTTCATCCGTCCAGGTAAGCCGGTGGAAAACGCGCACATCGAGAGCTTCAACGGACGGTTGCGCGAAGAGTGTTTGAACCAGCATGCGTTCGTCAGTCTCGACGATGCACGCACGAGAATCGAAGCGTGGCGCACGGACTACAACTCGGTGCGCCCGCATAGTGCCTTGGGGCAACTGGCGCCGGACCAATTCCGGCAACTGCATCAACCTAAAAACGGCGAGCCCACTAACTTACGAATGGTGTATTCGGCGGGGTAAGGTCACTTTGGCTCTCGATCTTGCACTGATGGGGGAGACTGCTTCTTCAAATGATCTTGTGCAACTGAGAGATGCGTTTCGAAGACTGATGGGACCACTTGCCGACCTTCGGCTATGTAGTAACCCGCTGTGGCAAGCAATGCTTGACCAACATCGGACGTGCTGCTGCCGCAGAGGACGGGGCTGGTAACTAGTGCTACCGGAATGAGGTCTGACCGACTCCGTTAAGCCGTCCGCAAAGACGCTTTCCGCAGTCACCGGTGGTGGATTAAGGCTCGGTTGCTGCAGTTGTCAATCGATTAGATTCGTTAGTTGTTGCTCTAATTGGCGAATCCGATAGCATGAGCTCTGCTGAGGCCTTGGCTATCATTCCGCGCAGCTGCAATTAGCGGTGGCTCGATAGGCCGCGGGCCAGAAGTGGTCCGCGGTTGCCAGGATGAAAGGTGTAGAGTCTTACTCTTGAATGAGGAATCGATTGCGGTTCTTCGCGTCCTTGATCCATGCCGGCGCACGACCGCGGCCAGACCAAGTTGCCCCCGTCTTTGGATCGAGATACTTGGCGGCAACCGGCGCCGCTGGCGTCCGTGCAGTACGGCCTCGACGTACTCCGAAGATGTCCTTTTCTGTGATCCCGAATTCCGCAACTTGAGCGCGAATGGCTTCGATGATGGAGTGGAGTTCCGTGAGGCGAGCTGCTTCTGCTTTCTCGGCCAGCGCGTCCATCTGAGCTTTCAGTTCTTGGTACGTTGCCATGAATCCTCCCTTGGTTGTGCTACACATATGATAGCCCGTTCGTTGTCGAAGATGGCATGACTACTGCGCTATTTTTCAGCCTTAGGTAACCGCAATTTGTTCCCCCTGTCGCAGAGAACTGCTCCGCTCCCCATCAATCATCGTTGCCATTGCCTCCAATCAACGGCGCTGAGTGATAGCCGGATCGTTCGCCTGGCTGCTGTCCCTTCGATATCGTCGAGGGGCAAGCTATAGACGCGGCATTTGCTCGATCGGTGCGCACTCCTTTTCCTTGGCGAGCGATGCGGATAGTCATCGATGATCGTTAGCACCGGAACGGCGAATTGAGTGGCTCCGTCACTTTGAGGCACACGGTATTGTTGAGTGAAAAATAATCAATAAATGATGATAAAAATGTAAGAGTAACGAGGTGTGGCGGAGCGTTATGACATGTCAAGAATCATCGTTATTTGGTTGTGTTGTATATTTTTCGTAAAATCTTTAGTCTATGTTAATTGATTTTTCGTCGCCTAATTTTAATAATTTGATGTGCTAAATATTTTGTCGTGCACGTTGGTATGTTCCACGCTTCAAAGAGAATTTTCCACCCAGACTCAGGATGTCGGCTCACATCAAGCTCTGCGTGAAGTGACTCCAAGTCATCGTTAAATTTTCGGTAAGCATCCCATCCGTACGAAAATTCGTGTTTAAATCGACGATCAGGTTGCCGCCCAGAAAGCTGATGTCGAGCGATACCGTTTTCGAATCGATTCTGCTTCTGTAGATACCGTCTGAAGCTATTTTTCATCAAGATGGAAAGGCGCGATTTTGGGCTGGGCGCTGCCGTCGGGCGCTTAATAGGAATTTGCGGTTCGAATTCAAGTAGGTAGTGGCGCAGTGGTCCGCAAATATAGTTGAACACTGGGTCGCCTGCATACGAAGTGGAATGCAGAGAGGCAATCAAACGTGACCTCTCTCGCTGTTCTACTGGCGACGCCTGCTCGAGAATGGATAGGCGGTAGAGTGCCCAAGCCCGGATATAAGAGAGCGCCGGCATGCCAGGGAGGGGTTCTTCTATCAGAGACAGGATGCCTCGAACGAATTCCACTGAAACGGTGCCCTTGATCAGTTCCCAGATCGGCGAAGTGGACCATAGGTAAGCCGTGACTCCGCCGGGTAGCGCGCGCACGGTTCCGGTCAGATCGTGCCCGTACTTGCCCCGCCGACCTGAACTCGGCTCGCGTTCGCCCCGTAGATATTGATAGACGATCTTGCTATTGCGCTCAGCGTGGCAGCTCGACTGATTTCCGCGGATTGTTCGACCTCTATTGAACAAATTGCTCAGCCATGAGGCAGTTCTATGTGTATAGGTAACAGCCGCCGCGGCATATGCCATCCCGCGTAGCCCACCCAGCCGAAGATGCTTCGGCACTTTCCTTTTTTCCTGCACATCGTCTGGCGGGGAAAGCAACTTTCGCCAGTATCGAAATCCGTTGCATGACAAGGAATTCATATGCTTAACCAGGTCAGAGGAATGTACCGGAATACACCATTGCACTCTAGTGGAAACCACTAGAGATGTCCGCCGGATTTAGCTTTCCGGAACGGCCCCATTTCTTATGTACGTTTTTTTGCTATTTGCCTCATGTTCACTAAGCTGCCCAGCTATGAAGGTGCGCCGGACTTTTGCCGGTGATGGTGGGATTGCATTGTGCATCACTAATAGGTACCGATTAGGACGCGGAGGAATCGCTATGGACGGACCATAGATTGAGAAGCTGATAGGAAAAAAGGCCTTCGGGCGCCAACCCAAAAGGCCTTTTTGGAACTGATCGAATTGCGAAATCGACAGTCCCATCCTAGTCAGCCCCTCCCATAGAGTCAAGCGAGCCCCGATTTTTTTTGAAAAATCGTGGGTGGCGCTCGTCCCAACGTACGCCGAGCTGCGCACACATCAAACGCTGTTGTGCCGATCAGCGTTTCAAAGTGTTTGGTCACCGAGGTAGCACGTCTCTGGAATACGCCACGTGCTGGCTCGTCGACTTACGCCGCGCTTCGATACTGGTAATGGAGGGCATCATCATGTCCGATGCACGCGAAGTTCATACGAATCCCAACAAGCCGGTAAGGGCCAGAGGTCTCGATCCACAATGGGAGGAAGGGCGCCTGTCCCAAAAAAACAGGGACCGTTACATCAAAGAGGGACGTGGCATGGGTGAGATGAGTACCTATGTGCCGGGCCGGACGCTCAGCGAATTGCGCGGCATCGGTCGTCTGCACCGGTTCTGCTGTAGCCGCTGCGGCGGACGCCAGGTTGTGCTGGCTTCGGATTTGATCTTGTCCACTTTTCTGAAGCGGCATTGGGACCGTCGAACGCAAGAACTGCGTGAATATTATCCAGTATTGGATGTTGACGAGACAGCGCGTATCGCTCGCTTCTTAGGTGTAAAGCATCCGACGTATAGGGACCGCAGTCCATGCGTCCTGATTACAGATTTGATGGTCAGCAAGATCGACTCGCGCGGCTGCAAGTGGGTCGCAATTGAGTCGGTTTCGGTGTGCAGGCGTTCGATCGAGGCTTCCGTAAAGCGATTGATTCTGGAGGAATATTGGCGGCGCCGAGGCATTCCACTGCGTACGGAGTACTCGGCGGGATTGAACGACTTCTACGCTCGAAATCTCTGGCAGCTCTTCGGGATTAGCGAGCAACTTCTCGCATACGGTCTCGGTGAACGCGAGCGGATTGTGCAAGAGGCCGTGAGTCGACGATTGCGTTGCTGCAGCTACACATGGATCTTAGACGCCTGCTTCTATGTGGCCAGTGAGTGTGATTTCACGAGAGCCGAATGCGTGCGAGCAGCGCTTCAATTGATCGCTAGCCGTAGGATTGCTTGTCGCCTTGATGTGCCCCTTCTGTTGAATCAACCGGCGAGCTCTGTCCGAATTTCGAGCGGACAACAGGAGATAAGACACAGATTCCCGGGTCGGGAATCCGATTGTGCCAAAAATGTCCGAGCGACTTGGCAAGGAGCGCGTGGTATTAGCACTGAAAGACGAATTCCCGATAACGACGCTCTCAGTAACTGGGAGGCATCGTCGAGCGCTTCGCGTGAATTAATTCCTGACCGGAGGTGATATGAAAGCCAAAGGGCATCGCTTCGTATTGCCGGCGGTTGGAGAACTGGTGTGCGATAAATCAGACGGGAAGTTGTATCGAGTCGTGCTCGCCGGCAGCGGAGGCCCTGACGTCGCGCTGTGTCATGTATTTGGTAGTCGATTGGAGATAAAACACGTCTCCATCGAGGAGTTCCTAAGGCGCATAGCGCTTGACTATCAAAACGAGGATCAGTTTGTTCGTGTAGAGGACGATCCTTTTGATGCATACAAGCGAGTCATAGCTTGTACCAAGGGACATGAGTCAAAGAGTGTGGAGAACTGGGAGCGAATCGAGGGGCTGGTGGAGGATCGCAATCTCTTCAAAAGGTTATTGTACGCTGGTACGACTCGGAAGTTGATTTTTGAACAACACGCTAAGGCTCAAGGCGTCAGTCTACAGTTGATTCGGCGACTACATCGTTTCTATCTGCAACGAGGCATGACTCCGTTGTCGGTGGCTAGCAGCCTTTGGCGATGTGGTCGAATGGAGCAACCGGCACGTTTCCGTGATAGTGATGACGTAAGCGCAAAAATTAAGCAAAGAATCTTTACAAAACGCCCGGGTCGTCGATCGTCCGATGGCGGCCATTACGCAATTCCTTCCGAGCTACTGAACCGACTCCTGCAGCAATACGTTGACATCTACCTGACCAGCAAGGAAGGGCCTTGGCAAGTTGACATTCCCAACAAGCTAGCTAAGCGGATCAAGTGCAAGATTCCGGACGCGCGCTTTCCGGCACGTCGTACCGCTCAAAAGGCAAAGCAACGTGGAGAGTCAAAACGTAGAACTACTCGACAATGGCCGCATGCGCCACCGATGCGCGACGGTCCACGCCGGCGCCAAACCATGCAAAGGTTGGTGGACCATCTGAACTATGTTTGCCGTTGCACGAGGGAAGTAAGGGATGTCACGGGGCAAGTTATCACTCTCGAGCTGGCTCCGTTTGAAGAGGTCACGGTCCGGCAGTTCCAAAACTATTGGCTAACGCGGGTTCCGGTTGTTGTCCGCAAGCGCCGCGCTATGGGGGAGCGGAAATACGCACTAACGGGACGCCCGAAGCGTGGGCATGCGCTACAGCATAGTGTGGGGCCTGGCACTGCATACATGATTGACGCCACGGTCGCGGATGTGTTTCTGGTATCACGATATGACCGAACCGTTGTCGTAGGGCGTCCCACCGTCTATTTAGTGATGGACGTTTGGAGCCGCATGATTGTCGGTGTTCTTGTCACCCTCGATCCGCCATCGTTTGCGGCAGTAGCGCTAGTCCTCGAGAACATCGTTACACCCAAGGACGAGTTTTGTGCACGGTACGGTCTTCAGATCGATCCAGGGCAATGGCCTTGTCACGACCTTCCTGGAAACGGCATGTCGGCCGATCGTGGTAGTGACTATATGAAGATTGAAGCATGGAAAAGAGTCAACCATCAATTGCATCTACCGATCAGCAACGTCAAGGCGCGCGATCCATTGATGCACGCGTTGATGGAGCGCAGGTTCGGCACCATTCCGGCTCATTTCCAGCGAGAAAGTTTTGGTGTTGTGGAGAAAGACGCGACCGCCCGTGGGGCCCCTCACTATGCATGGGATGCAACCGACACGCTCAGCGAGTTCACTAAGAAATTGATAAGGGCCATCCTCGTCTATATTCAAACGCCTATCGGGCGGGAAGGCGCGGAGCCAGACATGATCTTCCAGGGCATGGCGGATACACCACTCAATCGATGGAACTGGGGCATGGAAAATCGTACAGGGTCGTTGCGTCACCATTCGCTAGACGAAGTCCGTATGGCGACCTGGCCACATTCGACCGCCCTACCTACAGAGCGTGGGCTTCTATGGCAGGGGGTGTATTACACGTCTCCCTATATCGAAAGCACGCTCATTCATTGTTGGGGGCGAGACGCTCGTGAACCAGTACCAATTCAGTTCAATCCAGGTGACATGTCCCGCATCTTATTGGAGGGGAAGGGGCGCCTTGAGTACGGCTATCAAGCGGGAACCAACAAGCAGATGCCAGGCGATGTTGACCTTATGGAGTGGAACATCCGAAGTTTGATCGACCGTGCAAATTCAAGGCGAGAGAAGCGGAAGATGCAGCCGCAACGAGTGATGGAAATTCTCAATAACGCAGAGGAAGGTCGGAAATCAAAGAGGGAGCAAAAGGTGGCTCTGAAACACGCGGGGCTAACCCATCCTGAGACAGTCGGGATGCGTGAGGCTCGCGAACGAGAACGAGATGCGAGCAGGAGATCGAAGGGACCACCTCTGACGAAAAAGCGGCGTGATTCGAGCCAAGAAGAGGATCAGGCCACATCGGATATCGAGGCTAGCCTTCGTCGAAATGTGCTGGATTTGCTCGGTGACTAGAGGGGTAAAAATAAGAATGACATGATGATGGGGGGGGTGAAATTCCAACATAGTAGAAATTTATCAATTAGGAGTACTATCATGAAAGGCACAAAAAAGTCTAATTCGAGTGATGAATCATATCGTGATGTTCCTCTTGATCTGGCAGGGGATGATATTTTTCTAAATGTTTGCCCGTCTGTCGAGGCGGTTTATCATTCGTCAAGTCTGGAACTGCAGGAGCACGGTGAAAATCCTCTGATTCTTGCATTGCCACCATTCGGCCCAATGAAACCGATTCTCAATGGAATGGCGGCGGCATTTAACGTACCTCACGCCCAGCTCTATCGAAATTGGCCGATAGACCGAAAGATTCTTGCCATCAGTCGCATCTCTCAGGTGCTAGTGCTACAGGCCGAACTGGTGGAACTGCTGAGTTGGCTGCACACCGCGATCCGGCATCGCTACTCCGGTCTAGTACCGACCCGCTCCCTGAGGAAACGAGCACAAGAAAACTATGCGTTAGTACAGGCGGGCTCCCCTCGGCCGATCTGTCTTCCGGGAGATTCCCACGCGCTCAGTAGATTTGTCTTTGGCATTTCAGGAGCGGGAAAAACGACATTGGCGAAAATGGTACTGAGTACGTTTCCAATGATCGTTGAGCATCGAGAGTACGAGGGAGTTCCAGCAAGATTCGTGCAGGTGGTATGGGCTTTTGTTTCCTGTCCCGCCAACGGTTCAGTGCTAACTCTGATGAAAGGAATTCTGCATTGGTTCGATCTATACCTTGGAACGTACTATGTCGAGGAAATATCATCTAGATCCAATACGACAGATTATATTTTAAAGGTTGAGGATGTGTTGCGTCGCCATTTTGTAGGTGTTTTGGTGATTGATGAAATTCAGTTTGCCTTGAAGGCGGCAGATAAAACACAACTGATCGATTTTCTCACGAATTTACTGAATAGTAACAACTGTACGTTCATCTTGCTCGGGACACCCGAGGCTCGCGAGTACATGGTCCGGAGCTTTCGTACTACTCGTCGTTCATCTGGTGACGGGGCTATTGAGATGGGGCCATTCTCCATGGGTAAGCTATGGAAACGTCTGGCAAGCGCGATTATTAGCATAGATTTTCTCCCGATTCCACCAAGTGATTCAGAAGAAATCATGAAAGTATTGCATGAAGTGAGTGCCGGATTGCCGGCATTTGCAAAAATGGCATGGAAGCTAACGCAGTATAGGGGGGTGCAGGCTGGGAGTAGGAGTGTTACGCCGGCGCTTGTTCGGGAGGCTGTCGAGGCTGGTTTCGGTCCAGTAGAAAATCTGCTGCAGGCATTGCGGACTAGAGATTATGTAACATTGGCGAAATGCGTAGACCTCGCAACTGCGGACGTCGAGGCATTCCGGGAGAGAGTGGCGCGTGAGAAGCGACGGCTGCAGATCGGTACGAAACTGGTGGATGATGCCTTTTTGGAATCATTCTCTGCCGCCGTAGCAGTGTTGATTGAAATGGGACGGTCAGAAATTGAGGCTGAATCTCTAGTACGTCGAATCCTGGAAACCGACCGCACGCTCTCATTTGAGGACGTGATTCGTCGAGCATTGTCGCCCGTTGACGCATCCCAGAGCGTGCCTATCAAACGGAAGGGGCGACCAAGAGTGATTTCTAGGAAAGTCTGATCGGTTCAGTAGGTGTTTCTCATCAGATAGGGCGATGGAGAATCGCATGACGGTTTTTCTCGATGAACCTTTGCCTGACGAGGCCTTGTTCAGTGTTGTCGCAAGATATCTCGAGGACGCGAAAGTGACGTCGCGGAGCGCATTTCAGAAGTACCCGTCAGGCTCGGATGCTGGCCTATTGACTGGTATTACACGTGGACTGGATCGCATAGCAACCGAAACGGCTATGGTATGGGGAATGAGCGTAGATGAAATTCGCGAGAGGTTGACGCTTTACCCATACTATGCCGAGTTGTGTGGTCCGAAACTAGGGGAGACCAGACAAGGTGGTTCTGCCAAGCAGCCGACATGGTTAAGCAGGGCAACTCCGGGTCGCCTTGGTATGAGACATTGCGAGGTGTGCTGGAAAGAGGATATCGCTTTTGATATTCCACGATATTGGCGGCGGGCCCATCAATTACCCGGTGTCCTCACATGCTTATTGCATCAGTGCCCGCTTAACTATAGCGGCTGTGGCGCCGCGCAATCATTGATTGAATCAGGTCGACGGTTTGATGTGGGGAATAGCATTAAACCCGTGGGTTCGTCAAATCAACAGGAGGCACGACGTAGATTTGCAATGCTCTCGAAAAATGTGCTAACCCGTCGAAAGAATGCTAGCCAGTATCTTGAAAGAGCGGCACGAATCGATTGTGCGCGAGCCATCGGATACGCGAATGGAAAATCCGTCGAATTCAGGGATATGATGGGGGATCTTACGAGGCTAATGGGTTGTGCGTATTTTGAAAGGGTTGGCGTATCGTTGCACAATGATTATTGGATACGCAGGGCGTTTTGGCGGACTAAGAGTGAATCTGGCAGTGCATTGAAATATTTGCTCTTGGAATTCTTGCTGCAAGAAAATGTTGGCAGAATTCGAAGACTGGTCACTCCAATATGCCCCAGGGCTGCATCGGTGGTCGATTTTCAGCATCGACTTTTAATTCGGGAGATCGGCGAATGTGAATCGCATTATATATGTTCGTGCGGTTTCTCTTTCATTTATTTCCATAACTGCCCTGAGGGCGCCGATGTGTTGAAGCCGACGCATGACGGTGTCGATCTAGCGATCGCGGCTGGGTATCTTATCGCGCGAGGATATTCGACGAATAAGGTGAGTCATCACTTGAGTGTTGAGAAGGAGCGGCTGGAAAATATGTTGAGAGTTCAACATGAGGTCGGCTCGTGGAGATGCCAGCGGACACGTGCAAAACACCTAGCGGCATGGATCGAACTCGTCGATCGTTACGTCGACGCGAATACGGCCCTGACGAACGACCGCGGTCACTGGTGTGTCGTCGCTGAACTAGCGCGCAGTTTGCCGAGTCACCTTATCCCATCAAGGTGTGCCTTTTCAAAGGGTACGGAGAATGGCGATCTATCTTGATGAGCCTCTAGACGATGAGCCGCTCTTTGGTGTCGTGGCTCGCTATCTTGAATCTGAGCCGACTAAACTACTGATACCGACAATACGTCGCCTGTTCGGGAGGTGGATCAGAGCGTCCTATGCGGCTGGCGGATTGGATTGCGTAGCTCGAGAGACAAAGGGGTGTTGGTGCCTGTCACCGACAGAGATTGCCGAGAGTATGACGGATTTCCCGTATTTTTCATCGATGCTCACGCCCGATCGAACAAAGCAGATCTTGGAGAGGACGTGTGGATTATCGCCTAATGGAGTAACAAAGGCGCGTCCGATAACGACTTGGACAAAACCCTGGCACGGACACAGATTTTGTCCGGTGTGCCTTCGCGAGGACAAGTTATCAGATGGATACCCTCATTGGCGACGTAGTCATCAGCTCCCTGGCGTAGTTGTCTGTCATTTGCATGGCGAAATGCTATGGGAGCTCGATAGATACGTCGACAATGGAACTATGGGATATATATCACCTTCTACAGCTATTCGACTCGGAGCATCGCGGATCAACATTCGATTGACTGGTTTGCAAAAGAAAAATTGTCGTGTGGTTGCTCAAGTTTCATCGGAGCTTATAAAAGGTGATCTCTCGATTAACGCTTTGATGTTTCCAAGTGAATTTTGGGATTTTATGGGCGAGGCGTCTCGATACTTGGTTGGCTTGAGGTATGGGGCTTGCATAGAAAGATTGATTGTGAATTGCTTCGGGAGTGATTATACAAATAAGCATACAATTATTCCGGAGTGGCGCAATTTTTTTATCAACTTGAATAAAATGGGGAATCCAATTAGAAAAGTAATTGCGCTGTCGCTTATGCGAATCGTTCGGGAAACCCCGCGCCTCGTGGCGAATAGATGTTTCATGGATATCTATAATTATTCAAAACCGGAAGAAATAAGGGTTAAGATGCCGCGTAAAAAGGTTCCGCATTTGACTTGTCCGAGTAAAATGGCACGGCACGGTGCTGGTCACGCCGTTAAAACGGCGCGTTGGGATTTGGATCGAGTACGTGCGGTGTGCGACTGCGGCATGCATTTTTGGTGTAGGGATACGGGGGCAGGATTCACGCCGGTGCGCATTACTCGATGGGGCCCAGATTACCGCAGAGAGGTGCTTCGATTACATGAACTAGGGATGAGGTGTCGAGTCATCGCTCACCAAATAAACGTACCAGAGAGAACTGTAAAACATTTCCTTTATATCAGCCGTTGAGTCGGCGCAGGCGGGGGGGCGATTGCATTGAGGGGCTAGGCAACACCAGGCGAAGCCGAGGTGTTTAAATTTTTACCGCGGGGCAGAGAAATCCATCATTGCCCTGTACTCTCCTGTCTTGCGATGTGTCCCTGTTTTACAAGGCTTCGTGATCTAACGTAGCTACTACCGAGTGCAGACTCTTGTGTGTTTCGCGATCTTTATCCAACTACATTGCGATTCAAGTGCCAACTTTCAGTGACATATGGTCGTAGTCAGGGAATTCCTGTTCCCCATGTTAACTGGAAATTCAAGTGTGGACATTTATGTGCGTTCACAATAGGTGTCGACGGGGATGACGGATTGCACTTTAGGGCGCAATCGCAGGGGGGCGGGTGCCTGGACAGCATGCGGGATCGGGCGCGCGTCGCTCGGTGAATGTGCGATGCCGGTATCGACGAGTTTGCAGGCGGATGCGATGTCGGGCTGGCAACGGGATGTCGGTGTGTCGCATCGCGCCGCACAGGTGAGGTTTCCTCATATCGGTCACGGCGCAGGGTGACCAGCGGGTGTCGTCGGCAACCCGAACAGCGTTTCGCGTCGCGCAAGCCGCTTGTCGTGGTGCCTGCCGAGCGCCACGAAGGCATGAGGAAAATTGATCAAATCAAGCAAAAAACATCAATTTTCACCAGACATTGTTCTACCCACAATGGCTCACCCGTCGGCAAGGCGAGTGCGGCAAGACCCGATGGGCAGCGGCTTTCATGCAACGCAGCCGCCATTCATATCGTCCGATTATATCGGAGTAGAAAGCAAATTGTCATCGGATTGCGATGCAGGAGAAAGCATCAGGGGAGCCCGTACGCCGCTGCGCGATGCGTGCGTCGGTGGGGAGTCACGACTGCATGAGCACGGATGATTCATACGGCGCGCACCGATCGCCGCCCGGTTTCTTTCAATTTGCCATCGACCTTCACGCGTATTCACTACCTTCAAGGAAAACAGCAATGCGCTTCTGTCCTCTTCGCCAAAGCGTCACCGGCGTTGCGCTCGTTGTCATGGCCGGGCTGCTGTCGTGCGGCTCGCTGCCGGCGATCGCGGCCGCTCCGGAACTCAACGTGTACAACTGGTCGGACTATATCGCCAAGGACACGATCCCGAACTTCGAAAAGACGTCCGGCATTCACGTTCGGTACGACAACTACGACAGTGACGACACGCTTCAGGCAAAGCTCCTGGCCGGGAGTTCGGGCTATGACATCGTGGTGCCGTCGTCGTTGTACATGGCGAGGCAAATTCAGGCCGGCATGCTTCAGAAGCTCGACAAGTCGAAGATTCCCAACCTCAGGAATCTCGATCCGGTCCTGATGAAAATGATCGCGGATGTCGATCCGGGCGCGCAATACGGTGTGCCTTGGGCCTTTGGCACGGACGGGATCGGCTACAACGTCAAGGAAGTGAAGAAGGCGCTGGGCGACAACGCACCGGTCGACAGTTGGGCACTGGTGTACGACGTGGACAACGTGTCGAAGCTGAAGCAGTGCGGCGTATCGTTTCTCGATCAGGCCGCCGATGCATTCGCAACCGCGTTGCAGTATCTGCACAAGGATCCGAACAGCGCGAATCCCGCGGACTACCAGGCGGCCTTCGACTTGCTGAAGAAGGTGCGCCCCTACATCACCCAGTTCAATTCGTCGGGCTACATCAACGATCTCGCCAACAACGATGTTTGCGTGGCGATCGGCTGGTCGGGCGACGTGGGCATTGCGCGGCGGCGTGCGGCAGACGCGAAGCGTTCCTACGAAATCCGTTTCTCGAACGTAAAGGAAGGCGGTCTGATGTGGTTCGACATGATGGCGATTCCGAAGGATGCGCCGCATCCTGAAGCGGCCATGAAGTGGATCGACTATATCGAGGACCCGAAGGTCAACGCGGCGATCACCAACGAAGTGTTCTATCCGACCGCCAACCGTGCCGCTCGGCCGCTCGTCAACCCGGTCGTCTCGCAGGACCTGAGCGTGTATCCCCCCGACGACGTGTTGCGCAAGATGACGCTGATGAAGCCGTTGCCGATTGAAATCGTCCGTCTCGAGAACCGCCTCTGGGCGCAATTGAAGGCGGGGCGCTGATCGTGCCGAACAGCGCGATGCCGGCACGCGCCGGTTGCCACGCGGACTGAACCCGCAGTCATGCCAGGTTGCCTGCACCGATAGCGAGCGGGCGCATTCCTCGAACACCACCCAGCTTGTGAGCCGCCCGGTGCGCCTCGCACGGGGACGTTCGTGCTCGCGCCAGCGGAACGACCGGCTTGCGGCAGCCCGGCCCAGACGGCATGAACCACGATAAAAAACACGGAGACGCTGTATGAGAAGAAAACTGATTGGTCTGCTGGTGGCGGGCTGCCTGCCCGGCGTCGCGGCAGCAGGCACCTTGTCGGACCAGATCCGGGCATTGCAGGCGCAACTCGACGTATTGCAGAAAGAGATGGCAGGACTGCGGGCGCACGCGCCGGACCGGCCGGCAGCCGCCGAGCCTGCACCTGCACCGATCGATCCGTCATCGCCCGGCTATGGCAACGCGCAGGCGACGCTCACCAACGACGACGTCACGGCCATGAAGCAACAGCTTGCCGTTCAGCAGCTGAAGGTGAACACGCTCGAGGACGCGGCGAATACCGGGCCGATTGCCGGTCTCTCGGTGACGGGCTACATCGATCCGACCTACGTGTACAACCGTGCGCAGGGCAGCTCGTCATTCCTGTTCGCGAATCACGAGAATACCGGTGGTTACTTCAACAGCACGTTCGGCGATCTGTACCTGGACATCAAGAAGACCTTCGGTGTCGGCCCGATGGCGCCGTCCGCTGAAATCACGCTGATGCCCAATCGAGGCAACGGCATCACGCTGATGCAGAACGAACGCGGTCAGATCGGCAACAACATCCTGAATACGGCAGTCGTCAGTGTTCCGCTCACGGGCACGACGACATTCGTCGCGGGCCTGATGTCCAGCTTCGGCGGCTACGAAGTGCAGCAGTCGAATCAGATGCTCACGCTGACCCACAACCTGCTGTACGACTTCTCCGATCCCGGCAGCTATGTCGGCCTCGGTGCGAACTATACGAAGGGCAGCTGGACGTGGAAGTTCCTGCTGGGCAACGAGCAGTACCGGACCAATGGCGCCATTACGCAAACGGGAACCAATGCGCTGGGCGACCCGGTCACGACCAGCAACAAGATACCGTCATTCACGGCACGCGCCGACTATGCGTGGTCCAGTGCGCTCGATATCGGCGCGTCGTTCAACATCGGCCGGCAGACGTTGCCGAGTGCCGTCAACCCCGCAACCGGTGCCGTGAGCTATGGCATTGGCGGTCAGGCGCCGAGCGGCTTTGGCGCATTCTTCTTCTCGGAAGCCGATCTGACTTATCAGCTTGCAGACGTTCAGTACAACGCAGAAATCGACTACGGCCAGCAGCAGAACGCCGCGTTCAATGGCGGACAGGCGCAATGGTATGGCGTGTCGTTGCTCGCGCATCGGAAGTTCAGCTTGCCGGGTGTCGGCAGGATGGGCATGACGCTCCGCTACGACTTCCTCGCCGACAGCAAGAACGGCGGCGGTGGCGGCGGTGTCGCGCTGAATGGCCAGGGACGCGACCCGTACAACGGCTTCGGTATCGGCGCGGACTGTTTCGCCAATTCGCAGGCGAGCGGTGGAATGGGCCTTCAGTGCAAGGGTTCGAACCGTCAGGACGTCGCGCTCGATCTGCTGTTTTTCCCGACCGCCCAGATCACGGTGAAGGTCGAGTACCGACACGACTGGGCCAACAACAAGGTGTTCCTGCGAAACGACGGCTCGTACAGCAAAAGCAACGACCTGCTCGCGACGCAGTTCATCTACTCGTTCTAGCGCCGCATGACGCGCTGCCGTGCCGGCCGACGGGGATTCCCGTCGGCCGGACCCACCCAGTTGGCTCATAGCTCATGGAGATGCGATGAAAGACAAACGTACCAGGCTGTCGTGTGTGGAAACCGGGCGCGCGCCGCTCACCCGCCGCGGTTTTATCAAGGGATCGGCGGTGCTGCTCGGCGCGTCGTGGGTAGGTGCGCTGGCGGGATGTGGCGGCGAGGACGCGCCGGCGAATCCCGCGGCGATTCGCGCGTCCACGCGTCAGGCGGTCAATCCGTCGGCATATCTGCTGCCGGGCGAGGATGCGCCGCACACGGCGACGTACATGGCATTTGCGTCGGGTTCGGAAGGCATCTGGACGCCGCTCACCGCGCAGAGCACGGATGCGGGCATCGACCGGGTTCGCGCCGATCTGATGGACGTCGCGAAGGCGATCGGCACCTACGAGCCGGTCAACCTGCTGGTGTTGCCGGTCGACCTGGGCGCCGCTCAGGCGTTGCTGGCGACGGCAAGCGGCGCGAACCCGGCGATCCACGCAAACTATCTGGCACGCGGAGCAGGCGTGGGTGGCGTCAACCTGATCGCGCTGGCCAATGGCTTCGACGATCTGTGGACGCGTGATACCGGCTGTGTCTTCGTGAAGGATACGGCCAATGGCAATGCGTTGTGCGCGGTGAACTTCAACTTCAACGGCTGGGGGAATGCGAACACGGACGGCGTGAACCTCAATGCGGGTATGACGGTGCCGCCTGACGTTGCGGCGGGCAGCAACCGGTCCAAGGCGGGCAAATTCTTCCAGCCGTTCGCCAGCGATCGCACGCTGGCCGGATGGATGGCGCAGGCAAACAACGCGACGCTGATCCAAAGTACGTTGACGCTGGAGGGCGGGGCGATTGAATTCGACGGGGAAGCGACGGCGATCCTGACCGAATCCGCCGTGCTGCACGTCAGCCGCAATCCGCAGCTGTTCGATATGCCGGAGGGGGTCGTTGGCAACGCGACCCTGCTGCCGACTGCCCGGGACACGGTGCTCGCGGAACTGCAGCGTACGCTCGGCGTGCAGAAGATCATCTGGATTCCCGGCACGGCGATCTATCCGCAAGGCTGCGGAGCCGGCGGGCAAGGTGGCGCGTCCACGCCGGCAAACGAGACCGACATCACGAACGGGCACGTCGATTTCTACGCGAAGTTCCTTTCGCCCGGCGTCGTCGCGTACTGCTATGACGCGTCGAATTCGATGGGAGAGCGGGCGCTGAGCGAGGCCAACTGGCAGCACCTGAACAATCAAACGGACGCAAGCGGAAGGACGCTTCAGTTGATCGAGCTGACCACGCCGGCCAAATATGGAACCTCGAACGGCGTGACGTTGAACGAGAAGCAGCTGACCAACTTCGCGGCCGGCTACATCAACTTCTACAAATGCAATGGCGCGATCATCATGCCGAAGTTCAACGACGCATCGGCCGATTCCGCCGCGCTGACGGCGATCCAGCCGTATGCGGGATCGCGGGATATCGTTCAGGTGGATATTCTCGGCATTGCGTCAGGGGGCGGGGGCGTGCACTGCGCGACGCGTGAAGTTCCTGCCTAGGGCGGCGTCCTGCATGAAAGACCCGACGGTCGGATCGATCGTTTGTCCGGACCGGGCCCGGGAGACTGGAAGTCGTCGACCTTCCTGCCTTCCGGAGCCCGGCCGGGTGAACCGGCGTGACAAGGTTCGACGCGCTTTTGCAGGTCGACTCGACAAGGGGCACCTCAATCCGGCTGAGCCTTTCCCACGATCTCGTACCGCCCCTGCGTCGCATCGACATGCGCGACCGTATCGAGCACGCGTATCACGGGCGGAAAGCCGTACACGCGCTCGACCATCGCCTTGTATTCGTCGCCGTGCCAGCGCGCGGCGGCTTCGCGCGTGCGCCACACGTACACGCCGCCGCCTTCGTGCGTTGCCGCGTCGTAGAAGTACCACTTGTGCAGCAGGTCCGGGTTCACGGCCCATTTCGCGGCAGTCGCCTCATAGCGCGCCCGCAGCGTGGGCAGGTCGACGTCGGGCTGCAGCTTGAAGAAGACGATTTCGGTGATCATGGCAGCGCCTCCATTCGCGAATCGCGGGGATGCCTCCGGGGGCTTCCGGGTCAGGCTGCGGGCCCCGGGAGGCGCCGTTGCTCAGTACGGCGACGGCCGGTTTTCCGTGCGCCACTTGAGATCGGCCGGCGTGCCGGGCCGCGGCGGGCGCAGCCCCTCGATCGTCCACAGCCCGAACGGCGTTTCGCCGATATGGATTTCCCAACGCAGGCCGCGCTCGCCGATGAACGGTGCGAGACGCTGGCCGACATGCTGCATGAACCGCGCCTGCTCGGCGGGGTCTTCGATCTGCCGCGCAATGTGGTCGACCCGGATCCGCACGAAGTCGTCGGTCGGCTTGCCGCCGATCAGGAACGATGCGCTCGGCAGTGGCTGGAACAGCACGTTCACATAAAAGCGCGGCAGAAACCCGTCGTAGAAGCCGACGATGCGCTCGGCGATCTCCAGCTTGTCGGTGTCGGTATAGGCGTGTTCGGGATGGTAGATGTTCCAGAGTGGCATGTGTGTTCCCCGGTTCGTGAAAGAGAGCAGGTGTGGCCTCAGATTGCGCTGTAGCGCGCGGCGGGCTGGCCATCCCGCGTGACGGCGTGAAGGAGGTGGCTGCGCGCGCCGTCGAACTGTTGCCAGGCGCCGAGATCGTGGAGCGTCGGAAAGCACACGGATTCCTCGTGATCCAGTGCGTGCAGCGCGGTGTCGACGAGGGTTTCAGGCGACATGAACAGCGAATCCGGGAACGGCGCGGCTGCGTTGCCGAAAAACTCCGTACGCACCGGCCCCGGCATGACGGCCTGAACCGCGATGCCGCGCGGCGCGAGCTCGGCGTGCAGCGAGCGCGTGAAATTGAGCACGTACGCTTTCGAGCCGCTGTATCCGCCCGCGCCGGGTACGGGCATCAGCGTGACGATCGATCCGATGTTCACGATCGTGCCGCGTCCGGCTGCACTGCAGCGGCGCGCGGCCGCGAGCGAGAGCCGGGTCAGCGCGAGTACGTTGACCCGGATCATCGCGTCGACGGCGGCCGGGTCGACCGATGCCGACAGGCCCAGTGCACCGACGCCGGCGGCGTTGACGATGCCGGCGAACTCGACGGTGCCGTCGATCAGCGCCTCCACCTGCGCGACGCCGTCGTGGCTCGACAGGTCGGCGGCGACAGCCTGCACATCGCAGCCATATGCGGACCGGAGCCGGTCGGCGAGTGCCGCGAGTCGGTCGCGTCGGCGCGCAACCAGGATCAGGTCGTAGCCGCGAGCGGCGAGACGGTCCGCATAGACGGCGCCGATACCCGATGACGCGCCGGTGACGACGATCACGCCTCGATCTTCTTGCTGCATGTTCAAGCCTCCAAGGGGTGGACTGACAAGGGTTCTCGTAACTCTTATTATCAGAGTAATTGGCGGGCGACGCGCCGTCAAGCGTTGCCGGATGCGATACGATTACCGCCGCGCGCGCCGACACGGGCTGCGCGTCGAAGTCAGGAAAGGTGATTCGCGATGAAATCCAAGAGTTTTGACGGCATGACCTGTTCGATCGCCAGCGTGCTCGACGCGCTCGGCGATCGATGGAGCACGCTGATCGTGCGCGATCTGGCGCTCGGTCTGGCGCGTTACGACGATCTGCGCCAGTCCACGGGCGTGACCCATGCGACGCTGTCGGACCGGCTGAAGGCGCTCGAAGGCAGGGGGCTGATCGAGCGCAGGCTGTATCAGTCGCGCCCCGACCGGTACGAATACCATCTGACGCCGCGCGGCCGCGACATCGGCATCGTGCTGATGGCGCTCGCGCAGGTCGGCGATGCCTGGGGGCAGGCGGAATCGAAGGCGCCGCCGCTGCGTTTCATGGAGGCGCGCTCGGGGCATGCGGTGCGGCTGGCGGTGGTCGATGCCGAGACGGGCAGCCCGATCGACCTGCCGGACCTGCGCGTGGAGGCCGGGCCCGGCGCGGACGAGGTCATGCACTGGCGGCTCGAGAAGACGCGCGCGCGGCGCGGCGAATCGTGACGCATGAATTGCCGCCGCGCAGCCGGGGCGCGGTTCATGACGGGAATCTCGCGGCGCCCGGTTCCGGCGGCAGGCGCAGCCCGTTCGCGAGGTAGCTGACGGTCCGGTAGAAGCCCGCGAGCATCAGCAGTTCGAGCAGCGCCTCGTCGCTGAAATGCGGGCGCAATGCCTGCCACAGGTCGTCGTCGATGTCGCACTGCCGATGCAGTGTGTCGCACAGCCGGATCAGCAACCGGTCCTCATCGCTCCAGCATGCGTCGTTGGCCGAGCCGCGGGCCAGCGAGCGAATCTGTTCGCTGTTCAATCCCGCGGCCGTCGAAAACACGGAGATGTGCACGCCCCATTCATATTCGGACCGGCACAGCGCGGTCGTGCGGTCGATGACGATCTCGCGTTGCCGGATGTCGAGGTGGCCTTTGTCCAGCAGGCCGGCGGCGAAGAACTTCGTGAACAGGCGTGCGTCGCGCGCCAGCGTGGTGAAGAGGCGCAACGGCGGGCGGCCGCGCATGATCCGGTCGAGCGACGCGGCGATGTCGGGGGCGAACGGCGGCACTGCGCATGCGATACGCTGAGTCATGTGAACTCCTTCGTGCTCGTGCTCATGGCGGGTGCGTGCGACTGCTCGCAATCGCCGATGGCGGAGTCGGTAGCGTAGGCGGCGTGCTTTAAAAAGTAAAGCACGAGGGATGAAAGTCCCCTCGACGCTGCGATGCGGCATGCTCACGACATCGCATCGATCCGTTGACGTTACACGATGGATGCTTTAAAAAGTACAGCATGACCACGCCAAAAATCGGACAACGCGTTCGCGGATCGAAGACGGGACGACCCATCATGGTCGTGCTGGATTTGCTCGGGCGGCGCACCACGCTGCGCATCCTGTGGGAGCTGCGCGGCGAGCCGCTCACATTCCGCGCACTGCAGGAAGCCTGCGAAACGAATGCGCGCCTGCTCAACACGCGGCTGGCCGAGCTCAAGGCGTCGGGCCTCGTCGAGCATGGCGAGGGCGGCTACTGCATGACCGCCGAAGGCCGGCGGCTCGAGGCGTCGCTGCAGCCGTTGCTGGGGTGGGCAAAACAATGGGCGAAGCGCGACCCGGACGGGTTCGACGCGGCCGATCGCGAGCAATCCGGTCAGGAACGCTGAGCGATCGACACGCGGGTGCGCTGCGCAATGTCATGTCGGTTCGCGCATCGGGCGCGAGCTACCTTCGTTTGCGGAGTCCTTTCATGTCGGTTCGGGCTGTCATCTTCGATTTCGACCTGACGCTGGCGGATTCGTCCGCCGCGATCGTCGAGTGCACGGAATACGCGTTGCATCAGCTGGATGCCGCCGGCGCGACGCCGGCGCAGATCGGTGCCGTGATCGGGCTACCGCTGCACGAGATGTTCCGCTCGTTGACGGGCGAAACCGAGCCGGCGCGGGCCGATGCGTTTGCGCGTCACTTCGTGGCGCGCGCCGACGAGATCATGGTGCACGGCACGCGCATCTATCCCGAGGTGCCGTCGCTGCTTGCGCGTTTGCGCGAGCAGGGTTTCGCGGTCGCGATCGTGTCGTCGAAGTTTCGCTACCGGATCGAGGCGATCCTTGCGCTGAACGAACTGCAGTCGCTGGTCGACGTGCTGATCGGCGGGGAAGACGTGCAGCGTCACAAGCCCGATCCCGAAGGGCTCGTGCTGGCGCTGGCGCGGCTGGGCTTGCCGGCCGGTTCGGCGATCTACGTGGGCGACCACGCGGTGGACGCGCAGGCGGCCGAGCGTGCCGGCGTGGCGTTCGTCGGTGCGGTGAGCGGGATGACGTCGTTCGATGGATGGGCACGCGCGGGCAAGCAGGCGGTGGCCACGCACATCGGCGAGCTGGACGCGATCGTGCAACGGATGCAGCGCGATCCGTCCGGAGTGTCGGGCTGACGCGCCGCGAGCCTGTCGATCGTCGGGATGTCGATGATCCTGACGATCCGCTTCCAGGGCAGTGCGATCGGCCCACCGGCGGCGCGCGGCCATCCCGGCCATGCGGGGCAACCGGATGCGATGTGGAACCGGCCGAATGAACCGCCTCCTGTAACGGTCCGGCAGCGTGCGACGGATTCTGCGACCATCGCCGTTTAAGTCATACCTGCCACTCGATCCGTCGCCATGTCACTCGTTTCCGTTGCCTTCGCCAGCCTCCGGTCGTCGCGCGTGCTGCCGGCCGCCCGAACCCTGTCATCCGCCATTGCGCTCGCAGCCGCTTGTGCCGTGCTCGGCGTGCCGGGCGGCGCGCGTCCGGCCGAAGCCGCCACCCCCACGCAGCGCGAACGACTCGAGG
>NZ_JAAGPG010000335.1:0-9410 GCF_017104665.1 Burkholderia sp. Se-20378
CGGCGCCACCACCGATCGCGCCGCCCACCACCGCGCCGGTGCGGCCGCCGAGGGCGTCGCCGACCGTTGCGCCGGCGATACCGCCCAGCGCACCGCCGAGCGCGTTGTCCCAGTTGTCCGCCGCGGCCGGCAGTGCAATCACCGCAGCCGCGGTGACGATGAATGCGGAGGCGATCTTCTTCAACATGCGA
This sequence comes from Burkholderia sp. Se-20378, assembly GCF_017104665.1. Taxonomy (NCBI): domain Bacteria; kingdom Pseudomonadati; phylum Pseudomonadota; class Betaproteobacteria; order Burkholderiales; family Burkholderiaceae; genus Burkholderia; species Burkholderia sp. Se-20378. The sequence goes on from NZ_JAAGPG010000335.1 coordinate 192, forward strand.
ATGCTCTTCCTTGTGCTCAATCTGAAGTCCGGTTTCTTGTGTTGCCGCCAATTCGTTTCAACGAGTCTTGTCAACGAAAGGCCGGCGAAAGATAGCACTCCGATCAAACCAAGGTTCGCCATTGTCGTAACAGATTGTGTGCGCCCGGAAAGCTCGCCCGGCGTCGCTGATTTTTTATCTCGACTCCATTATTTCTCCATCGAACCGCACAAAAACGTCCATCGACGCCAAGCTCTTGTGGCAAGTCGTTTTCCGACAACCTGCAGAAGCACAGTTGACCGTTAGCTCGGCAACTTGGCGAGGCGACGCAACGCCATTCTTGAAAGCTCGGCAAACCGTGGGGCATCCATGCATGCCCCACGGAAGACGAGCAGGGCCTCAAGCGCGCAGCGAAGGCGCAAGCGCCAGCGCGGTTTCAAGCACGGCTCGTCCGAACGTGCGGGCGTACGCCGCCACATCGGCGTCGTCGCGCGGGCGGTCAGCGCTCTCCTTGAACGGCAACTCGATGGTCAGCGCCAGCGCGTCGAATTGCTCCGCGACCCACGGGATGCACTTCCTTGGGCTCGCGTGGTCAGGGCGATCGACGGAATAGCCGCGCGCCGTCTGGAAGACGGGGGAGCGTTGCAGCAGATCCTCGTCGAACGCGCGGTGCAAGGCCTGCAAGCGCGGCGTCCAGGCGGGGCTACCGTCGGCGCCCACCGAGAAGACGCGGGGCAGGACCTCGGCGCCGTGAAAGTCGACGAGCAGGTCGAGCCCGAGCGCGTGCATGCGCCGGCGTACGGCGGCCGTCTCGGGCGCGTCCGGATACTCGCGGTCCCAGCAGCGATTGAGGTTGGCGCCGCGCGCGTTCGTGCGCAGGTTGCCCAGGCGCACGCCGTCCGGATTGACGTTGACGACGACGTGCACGGCGTGGCCACCGATCTCCCAAACGGGACGCAACTCGCCGCACAGTGCCCGCACGAGGCCCTCGAGACAGTAGCCGCCCTGCGATTCGCCCGGATGCTGGCGGGCCATGAACCAGAGGCGCGAGCGCGGCGCACGGCCCTCGAACGAGAGCATGCGGATCGGTTCGCCGAGCGCGGAGGCCCCGAGGGTCTCCAGCGTCGCGCCTGCCTGCGTCGCCTGAGCGACGAGCGTGTCCTCGGCGGCGCGGTCGAAGGTCGGGAAATAGGCGAAGCGCAGGCGCCGGGCAGGGCCGGGCGCGCGGAAGGCGAGCGCGTCGCCGTCGAAGCTAGTCGGCAGGCGGCACCAGTCCGCCGCCTCGCCGCCGTCGGCGCGCATGCAGACGCGGTAGTCGACCCAGCCTTTAGGGTAGGACGAGCCGGCCAAACCTTCGATGCGTACGTCGATACCGTCGGGCGGCACATCGACCAGCTCGAAGGCGAACCATTGGGAGAATTCGGCAGCGTTGTCGCGGCGCAGACGCAAGCGCAGGGGCGAGCCGATGGGGGTGGCCGCGGCGACGTGGTCGATCGCGGCGGCTTCGAAATCGGTGTCGATGTGCATCGGTCGGATCTTGGAGCAGTGTCGGGACCTGCGGGATCAAGGCGCTGCATTTTGTGCGCCGCGATCTCGGCGTCGATTGTGTCGCGCGCCCGTTCCCGGGCTTGGTACACAGAACAGCGGCCGAGAGCGGCAATGAGGCCGCGCGCCGCGAAAGACCCGTTGTGCGCAGGTTCGATCGACAGTACCGCGGCGCCGGGCCGCGACAACGATAGCAGGAGTCGCCAGCGCGCGCCGAGCCATTGCCTCCCGCGCGAATCGGCCAATGACTGCGCCACAACCCCTTCCGACGCCGCATGACGATCCCGCTTACAACCCGGTAATCGTCGATCGGCGAATTGGTCGGCGAGATGGCGCGGGATTGTTTCCGCCGGGGCGAGAATCGCGCGAATGATATTTTCTGCGACTCAATCGATTGCCGAAAATATATTGGACGTCTCGGAATGGATGCTGCATTGTTCACGCATTCGTCGTGATCACGGAAATTGTGCCGAAGGGCCGGTGACACGAGAGAACGCCATTCACGATTGCGGTCGCGGCTCCTGTTCCCGGAGTCGTGGCGCCGGTCCGCCGGGACATTGCAAATCATGTCCGTGTGCCAGGCCAGGGCATCAAAGAAAGAAAAGCGGCGAAAAGGACCTGAGACGATGATGGAGATGCATTGGACGCGGGCGGGATGGCGGATCGGGCACGAGCCCGACCCGGCTTCGCCGCTACGCCCAGACCGAGATCTGCTCGACCGACAACGCAGTCGCGACGGCAGGGCGGCGGAGCATGCGCTCCGTGTGCTCCGCCCAGTGCGCGAAACCGCGCATGTCGAGCTTCAGCATGTTCCCCCATTTGAAGAAGATCAGCAGCATCGGATCGACGATCGAGTAGTGGTCGCCGAGCGCCCAGTCGCGCGCGGAGAGCCGCTCGTCGATCTGCGCATACGCAGTGAGGATGCCCGCGCGGCCTTTCTCGCGGATGCCGTCGTGCGCGGCCGTGTCGTCGCTGAAGCGCGACGGATGGAAATTGAGCGCGACCGTCCCGGGCAGCACTGACGCGAGCCAGTTCATCCATTCGACGGCGCGTGCGACGCCCATCGCGGTATCGGGCACCAGCCGCGCGTGCGGAAAGCGCAGCGCAAGATAGAGCAGGATGGCAGACGACTCGGTCAGCACCTCGTCGCCGGTATGCAGCACGGGCACCTTGCCTTTCGGGTTGAGCCGCCGGAATTCGGCGCTCTGCGTCGCACCGTCCTTGATCGAGACGAGCGCGAGTTCGAAGGGTTCGCCCAGTTCGCGCAGGATGACGTGCGGTGCAAATGAGAGATGGCCGGGGCAGTAGAACAGCGTATGAGTTTTCATATTGATTAAGTCTCCTATTTATCTCTGATGGAGATGCTGGCCGGGTTTGTCGGGTCGACGCGTCGCATGGTGCATGACGCCCGATCGAAAGTCAAAAGCGAAAGACGATGTGAAGGACTCTGCGGTTCGATGAAGACGGTGCTCGCAGCGCGCGGCGCGCGGGCCGGGATGAACGAGTGTTTCTGGAGCGTGATCGTGATGCGGATGATGAGCCTCGACGAATTGATCGACAACGTGAAGACGTTTCTGGCCGGTATCGACCCGGGCGCACCGGCGCGCGTGACCGCGCAGACGAACCTGCTCGACGCCAACCTGCTCGATTCGCTGTCGCTCGTGCATTTCGTCCTGTTCATCGAGCAGACGTTGCGGATCGAGATTCCGATCGGCGACTTCGTGCTCGACTCGATCGCATCGGTTGCGGCGATCTACGATCACTACGTGCTCGGTACGTCGCGCACCGCGGGTGCGTTGCTCTGATGCGCCCGGACGCGATCACGGTCACGGGCGCCCGTATCGGGTGTGCGACGCGATGACGGCGGACGACCTGCTGCGCGGCGAGCATTTCACGTACTTCGCGTATGGCTCGTGCATGAACCTCGCGAGCCTGTCCGCATCGCTCCGCTGCGACGCGGCGCCGTATTTCGAGGGGGCGGCGCGGCTCGACGGGCACCGCCTGGCGTTCAACTACGCGTCGCTCAACGAGCCGGTCTGCTGCGCGAACATCGAGCCGGCCGCCGGCGCGATCGTCGAAGGCGCGCTGTACCGGTTGCCGATGCGCATGCTCGATGCGCTCGAGCGCCGCGAAGGGGTGCATCTCGGCCGCTACGTGCGCTGCGCAGTCGAGGTGCGGGGAACGGGTGGGTTGCGCGTGCATGCGCTCACGTATCGCGGCGCGGTCACGCTCGAATGCGAAGCGGCGCCGAGCGCGCGCTATCGCGACCTGCTGGTTCGCGGGCTGGCGGACGCAGGCGTGTCGGCGGCGTATCGCGACCGCACGGTCGCGTACATGGCCGGGCTGCGCGATCGTCCGCCCGAAATGCAGTGACGGCCGCCGTGCGCGGCCAGATGGGATCAAGGCATCGAATGCTCCACAAGAGCGCTCGGTCCAGCGGTGCGTTCCCGACTTCGAACGTCGACGAACGTCTTAAAGGCGCCCTAAGCGGGCATGTGAGCAAAAGGCGAAACATGAAGAACGCTTTCGACTACCCGCGCGCCACGCGCGCGTTACGCCTCGCCGGCGACGCAGTTCCCGGGCACAACGACGTACAACGAGCCCCCGGACGCACGGCCAGGCCGCCATCGGCCCCCGCAAGGCCGATGCGCACCTGATTCGCGGCACACGACCCGGATCCGACGCACCGCCTGACGAGTGCCGCACGCCTGCGTGCGGCCCGCGGCGTCCCGCGCACACGAACGCGCCGACCTTAGGAGGACGGCCCGCCGACGTGCGCGCCGGATGACGAACGTGATCGTCGGGCGCAGCGTGCAGGATGCAGTGCGCAACGAAAAACAACCGATCGCAAGAAAGGAAAAAAATGATGGAGACGCTCGTATCGACCGTATCGCCCGCTTTGCGGGTGTCGGAGGAAGCCGCTTATCGCAAGGTCGCGTGGCGGCTGATGCCGCTGCTGCTGTTGTGTTACCTGGTGTCCTATCTCGACCGCGTGAACGTCGGCTTCGCGAAGCTGCAGATGGCCGGCGATCTCGGGTTGTCCGACGCGGCCTACGGGCTCGGCGCCGGCATCTTCTTCTTCGGCTATTTCATCTTCGAGGTGCCGAGCAACCTGATCCTCCACCGCATCGGCGCACGCGTGTGGATCGCGCGAATCATGGTGACGTGGGGCGCGGTATCCGCGCTGACGATGTTCGTCACGACGCCGACGGCCTTCTACGCGATGCGCTTCCTGCTCGGCGCCGCGGAGGCCGGCTTCTTTCCGGGCGTGATCCTGTACCTGACCTACTGGTATCCGGCCCATCGGCGCGGGCGGATCACGACGGTGTTCATGACGGCCGTCGCGCTGTCGGGCGTCGTCGGCGGTCCGATCTCGGGCTACATCCTGAAGGCGTTCGACGGGACCAACGGCTGGCACGGCTGGCAGTGGCTGTATCTGCTCGAAGGGCTGCCGTCGATCGTCGCGGGGCTGCTCGTCTACACGCTGCTCGACGATCGCATCGCGCATGCGAAGTGGCTGAGCGAGGACGAGCGGGCGCTGCTCGAACGCAACGTGAATGCCGAGGAAGCGGTCAAGTCGCACTTGTCGCTCGGCGCGGTGCTGGCGAATCCGCGCGTGTGGCTGATGTGCGCGATCTACTTCTCGTTCGTGATCGGCCTGTACGGCGTCGGCTTCTGGCTGCCGACGCTCATTCATGCGACGGGCGTGGCCGATCCGCTGACGATCGGGATGCTGTCGACGGTGCCCTACGCGCTGGCGGTGGTCGCGATGGTCGCGATCGCGCGCAGCTCGGACCGGCACCGCGAGCGTCGCTGGCATCTCGCGGTGCCCGGCGCGATGGGCACGATCGGGCTCGTGCTGGCGGTCGGCTGGGCGCATCAGACCGGGCTGGCGATCGCGGCGCTGACGCTCGCGACGATGGGCATCCTCACCGCGATCCCGCTGTTCTGGAGCCTGCCGACCGCGTTTCTCGGCGGCACCGCGGCCGCGGCCGGGATCGCGATGATCAATTCGATCGGCAATCTCGCGGGCTTCCTCGGCCCGTACCTGATGGGGCTGCTCAAGCAACTGACCGCATCGAACGACGCGGGCCTCTACATGATGGCCGGCTGCATGGCGCTGGGCGGGCTGCTCGCGCTGTCGTTGCCGAAGGCGCTGGTGAACCGGTAGCGCGATGCGCGGCCTTTCCCCCCATGCACGGAGACAGGACATGATCCACAACGAACCCGCACGGTTCCCCGACCAGTCGATCGGCGCGTCGCCGCAGCGCTTTCGCGATGCGATGTGCCGTGTGGCGTCGGCCGTTCACGTGCTCACGAGCGACGGGCCTGCAGGGCGCTGCGGCATGACGGCGACTGCCGTGCTGTCGGTGTCCGATGCGCCGCCGACGGTGCTCGTGTCGGTCAACCGCGGCAGCGTGTCGGCGCAGCGGCTGATCGCGAACGAGGTGTTCTGCGTGAACACGCTCGGTGCGGCCGACCGCTTTCTTGCCGACGTGTTCGCGGGCCGCACCACGCACGAGCGCGACGCGCGCTTCACGGTGGGCGACTGGGGCGAGCTCTCGACGCGCGCGCCGGTGCTGTCGAGCGCGCGCATCGCGCTCGACTGCCGGCTGGTGGCGTCGATGAGCGCGGCGACCCATGAGCTGCTGGTCGGCGAAGTGGTGGCGCTGCACTGCGCAGAGCCCGATGACGAGGCGCTCGTCTATCTGCAGCGCGAATTCCGCGTCGTGTGACGACGCGTGCCGACAGGATGATCGACATGAAACGCGAAATCGTACAAGCCACCAACCGCTGCCGCGGCGAGATTCTCGCCGGCGGTTTCCGCACCGACGTCGCGCGCATCGCGCAATGCGCGCGCATGCATCTCGGCGACTACGCCGACAACCCGCACGTGCGCGCGCTGCTCGTGACGCTGGAGAACCGCTGCCTCGCATCGGGGCGCCTGCTCGACCTCACGTACTCGGTGGACCCGAGCTTCATCCTCGGGTTCTTCGACGTGCCGTACAACGCCGACGCGTTCCTCGAAGCGGCCGCGATCGCGCCGGTGCCGATTCCGCCGAGCGTGCTCGCGATCGCGCCGGACGGCAACGCGCTGCCGGTGCAGATCCGCATGTGCACGGACGGCTTTCGCAACCCGCTCGCGGTCGCGGTGTTCGGCGAGAACTTCATCGACGCCGACCTGCGCGCGTATCACAAGGCGTACTACTTCATCGACAAGTTCGTCGAGCGCTTCAAGCGTTACACGCGCCCGGCGATCGAGGCGAGCTGGTCGCCGACGGCGTTCCCGGACCTGCTCGCGGCGGACGACGCGCTGCTGACGCAGGCGAGCGCGATCTGGGTCCACCTGCACGAGTACCACCATCGCACGGGTTTCCTGCCGATTCCGGAGCACCTCGATGCGAAGAGCACCCGCAACGGCGCGGGCGCGGAGGAGCTGCGGGTGGACATCCTGTCGATCCTCGCGCTGTTCCGGCTGCGCTCGGACGACCGCGTGCTGCGCGCGTCGATCCAGTACATCCTGGCCGAGCGCCTGATCCGCTATCCGCTGCAGGCGCCGCCGCTCGACAACTACGACGCGCGCTCGTCGGTCGCGCTGTTCCATTACCTGTCCCGCCACGGCGTTATCGCGCAGCGTGGCGGCACGCTCTATTTCGAAGGGGGCTACGAACGTCTGACCCAGGCGCTCAGGTCCATCGTGATCAAGCTGACGGCGCTCGAATACAAGCTCAGCGTGTCGTCCGATCTCGACCGGAGAAAGATCCTGTCGTTCGTGCTGCCGACGCTCGCGAAGAACGACAACAACTGGGGCGCGGCCGGACGGCCGCACTGACGGCGGCCCGCCGGCCGCCCCGCCCGTCTTTTCGAACCGAATCTATCGAGGATCAGGATGCCTACCTACCGTTCACGCACTTCCACCCACGGCCGCAACATGGCGGGCGCACGCAGCCTGTGGCGCGCCACCGGGATGACCGACGCCGATTTCGACAAGCCGATCATCGCGGTCGTCAATTCGTTCACGCAGTTCGTGCCCGGGCACGTGCACCTGAAGGATCTCGGCCAGCTCGTCGCGCGCGAGATCGAAGCGGCCGGCGCGGTCGCGAAGGAATTCAACACGATCGCGATCGACGACGGCATCGCGATGGGCCACGACGGCATGCTGTACAGCCTGCCGTCGCGCGAGCTGATCGCCGACAGCGTCGAGTACATGGTGAACGCGCACTGCGCGGATGCGATGGTGTGCATCTCGAACTGCGACAAGATCACGCCGGGGATGCTGATGGCCGCGATGCGCCTGAACATCCCGGTGATCTTCGTGTCGGGCGGCCCGATGGAATCCGGGAAACTGACGTTCCGCGGCAAGCACCGCGCATTCGACCTGATCGACGCGATGGTGGTGGCCGCCGACTCGCAGGTTACGGACGACGAGGTGCGCGCGGTCGAGAACGTCGCATGCCCGACCTGCGGCTCGTGTTCCGGGATGTTTACCGCGAACTCGATGAACTGCCTCGCCGAAGCGCTCGGGCTCGCGCTGCCGGGCAACGGCTCGGTACTCGCGACGCATGCCGATCGCAAGCGCCTGTTCCTCGAGGCCGGGCGCGTGATCGTCGATCTCGCGCGCCGCTACTACGAGCAGGACGATGCGAGCGTGCTGCCGCGTTCGATCGCGACGCGCGATGCGTTCGAGAACGCGATGACGCTCGACATCGCGATGGGCGGCTCGACCAACACGGTGCTGCACCTGCTGGCCGCCGCGCACGAAGGCGAGGTGCACTTCACGATGGCCGACATCGACCGGCTGTCGCGCCGCGTGCCGGTGCTGTGCAAGGTCGCGCCGTCCGTGCAGGACGTGCACATGGAGGACGTGCACCGTGCCGGCGGCGTGATCGGGATCATGGGCGAGCTCGATCGCGCGGGGCTGCTGAACACGACGCTGCCGACCGTCCATGCGCCGAGCGTCGCCCACGTGCTCGCGCGCTGGGACGTGATGCGCAATCGCGTCGATTCGGTGTCGCGCTTCTATCGTGCGGCGCCCGGCGGCGTGCGCTCGCACGTCGCGTTCAGCCAGGAAAACCGCTACGACGAGCTCGATCTCGACCGCAAGACCGGCTGCATCCGCGATGCCGAACATGCATTCTCGCGCGACGGCGGGCTCGCGGTGCTGTTCGGCAACATCGCGCGTGACGGTTGCATCGTGAAAACCGCGGGTGTCGATGGCGGGATGCTGAAGTTCACCGGCACCGCGCGCGTGTTCGAAGGGCAGGAGGAAGCCGTCGAGGGCATTCTCGGCGGCGCGGTCGGCCCGGGCGACATCGTGATCGTCCGCTACGAGGGGCCGCGCGGCGGGCCGGGCATGCAGGAGATGCTCTATCCGACCAGCTACCTGAAATCGAAGGGGCTCGCGAAGGAGTGTGCGCTGATCACCGACGGCCGCTTTTCCGGCGGCTCGTCGGGGCTGTCGATCGGGCACGTGTCGCCCGAGGCGGCGGAAGGCGGCGAGATCGGGCTGCTCGAGAACGGCGACACGATCGAGATCGACATCCCGAACCGCTCGATCAACGTCCTGGTGTCCGACGACGAACTGCAGCGCCGCCGTGCGGCGATGGCAGAGCGCGGCGAGCGCGCGTGGCAGCCGGAGAAGCGGCAGCGCCGCGTGTCCGGCGCGCTGCGCGCGTACGCGGCGATGACCACGAG
>NZ_JAAGPG010000336.1:0-9356 GCF_017104665.1 Burkholderia sp. Se-20378
CGACGGCAGGCTCGCGCAGCCGGCCGCCGCCGCGCCCGATGCCGATGACGCCGCGAGCGACGCAGCGGGTGCGGCCGGCGCGAAGCGCAAGAAGAAGCCGGCCGCCGATAAACCCGTGAAGACCGGCGACACGCTCGCGAAGCTCGGCCTCACGCGCTCGATCGATCTCGTTCTGCATCTGCCGATGCGCTACGAGGACGAAACCACGCTCACGCCGATCGGCGAGCTGCTGCCGGGCGGCATCGCACAAACCGAAGGCGTCGTGTTCGACAACGAGGTCGCGTACCGGCCGCGCCGCCAGCTGGTCGTGAAGATCCAGGACGACGACGGCGAGCACCTCGTGCTGCGCTTCCTGAATTTCTACGGCTCGCAGGTCAAGCAGATGGCCGTCGGCCAGCGCCTGCGCGTGCGCGGCGACGTGCGCGGCGGTTTCTTCGGGATGGAGATGGTGCATCCGGCGGTGCGCGCCGTCGAAGCCGATGCGCCGCTGCCGCAGGTGCTCACGCCCGTTTATCCGAGTACGGCCGGCGTGTCGCAGGCCTATCTGCGCAAGGCGATCGAGAATGCGGTCGAGCGCACGCCGCTGCCCGAGCTGCTGCCGCCCGAGATCCAGCGCGACTACCTGTTGCCGCTCGACGTGCCGACGCTCGAGCAGGCGGTGCGCATCCTGCACCACCCGCGCGTCGATTCCGACGAAGCCGCGCTGATGGACGGTTCGCATCCGGCGTGGACGCGCATCAAGTTCGAGGAACTGCTCGCGCAGCAGCTGTCGCTCAAGCGCGCGCACGAGGAGCGCCGCACACGCGCGGCGCCCGCGATGCCGCGCCGCACCGCGACCGATGCCGATTCACTGACGACGCGGCTCTATGGCGCGCTGCCGTTCACGCTGACGGGCGCGCAGGCGCGCGTCGTCGACGAAATCGCGAACGATCTAACCCTCGCGCACCCGATGCAGCGCCTGCTGCAGGGCGACGTCGGCAGCGGCAAGACGGTCGTCGCGGCGCTGGCCGCCACGCAGGCGATCGACGCCGGCTACCAGGCCGCGCTGATGGCGCCCACCGAAATCCTCGCGGAACAGCACGCGCGCAAGCTGCGTGCGTGGCTCGAGCCGCTCGGCGTCACGGTCGCGTGGCTCGCGGGCAGCCTGAAGGCGAAGGAGAAGCGCGCGGCGATCGAGGCGGCCGCGCTCGGCACCGCGCAGCTCGTGATCGGCACGCACGCGATCATCCAGGACACGGTCGAATTCGCGCGGCTCGGCCTCGTGATCGTCGACGAGCAGCATCGCTTCGGCGTCGAGCAGCGGCTCGCGCTGCGCGCGAAGGCCGCGAATGCGGCCAACGGCGCGCGCGACTTCCAGCCGCACCAGTTGATGATGTCGGCCACGCCGATTCCGCGCACGCTCGCGATGACGTATTACGCCGATCTCGAAGTCTCGACGATCGACGAGCTGCCGCCGGGCCGCACGCCCGTGCTGACACGCCTTGTCGGCGATGCGCGGCGCGAGGAGGTGATTGCCCGCGTGCGCGAGGCCGCGCTGACCGGGCGCCAGGTGTACTGGGTGTGCCCGCTGATCGAGGAGAGCGAGACGCTGCAGTTGCAGACGGCCGTCGAGACCTACGAGACGCTGGCCACCGCGCTCCCGGAGCTGAAGGTCGGGCTGGTGCACGGCCGGCTGTCGCCGGCCGACAAGGCGGCCGTGATGGAAGCGTTCACGCGCAACGACGTGCAGCTGCTCGTCGCGACGACCGTGATCGAGGTCGGCGTCGACGTGCCGAACGCGTCACTAATGGTGATCGAGCACGCGGAGCGCTTCGGCCTCGCGCAGCTGCACCAGTTGCGCGGCCGGGTCGGGCGCGGCACCGCCGCGTCGGTGTGCGTGCTGCTGTACACGGGGCCGCTGTCGCTCACCGGCCGCGAGCGGCTGAAGACGATGCGCGAGACGACCGACGGCTTCGAGATCGCACGGCGCGACCTCGAGATCCGCGGCCCCGGCGAATTCCTCGGCGCCCGCCAGTCGGGCGCGGCGATGCTGCGCTTCGCGAACCTGGAGACCGACGGCTGGCTGATCGATCCGGCCCGCGAGGCCGCGACGCGGCTGATTGCCGCGTATCCCGAGATCGTCACGCAGCATCTCGCGCGCTGGCTCGGCGCGCGGGAGCAGTATCTGAAGGCCTGATTCGCGGGTCGGGGCCGGATTTAAAACCGCCGTTTGAAGCATTCCGATGCAGAGAAACTTGGCGAACCGGTGTCACAGGGTGTATAAATTAAACCTATCGCTTGTATATCTCTGATTGACCCACAATGACGCTGACTGAATTGAAATACATCGTCGCGGTCGCGCGCGAACGGCATTTCGGCCGCGCGGCCGAAGCATGCTTCGTGAGCCAGCCGACGCTGTCGGTGGCGATCAAGAAGCTCGAAGACGAGCTCAACGTGCAGATTTTCGAACGCGGTGCGAGCGAAGTGAGCGTGACGCCGATCGGTGACCAGATCGTCACGCAGGCGCAGCGCGTGCTCGAGCAGACCTTCGCGATCAAGGAGATCGCGAAGCAGGGCAAGGACCCGCTGGTCGGCCCGTTCCGCCTTGGCGTGATCTACACGATCGGGCCCTATCTGCTGCCGACGCTCGTCAAGCAGATGATCCAGCGCGTCCCGCAGATGCCGCTGATGCTGCAGGAAAACTACACGCTGAAGCTGCTCGAACTGCTGAAGCAGGGCGAGATCGACGCCGCGATCATGGCGCTGCCGTTTCCGGAAACCGGCCTGATGGTGCGCCCGCTGTACGACGAACCGTTCGTCGTCGCGCTGCCGGCCGGCCATCCGTGGGAAAAGCGCGAGGAAATCGACGCCGAGGATCTGAAGCAGGAAACCATGCTGCTGCTCGGCAACGGCCACTGCTTCCGCGATCACGTGCTCGGCGTGTGCCCGGAGCTGATGCGCTTCTCGCAGACGGCCGACGGCATCCAGAAGACCTTCGAGGGCTCGTCGCTCGAGACGATCCGTCACATGGTTGCGAGCGGTGTCGGCATCACGGTGCTGCCGCGCATGTCGGTCGCCGAAGTCGGCCCGCGCGCGAACGGCCCGGATGCCGAACTGCTGTCGTACGTGCCCTTCAACGAACCGGTGCCCGATCGCCGCGTGGTGCTCGTGTGGCGCAAGAGCTTTACTCGGATGCCCGCGATCGACGCGATCAGCGACGCGATTGCCGCGTGTGAACTGCCGGGCGTCGCGAAGCTGGACATGCCGGCGACGATGAACTGAGCACGCAGCGGCATGCGCGTGTGGCAACACGATGAACGGGGTCTTGCGACCCCGTTTATTTTTCTCTATCGCATAGATGAAATTAATCAAATTCAAATAAACGATAGGTGAATATAGAATCTTCTACATGGATCGGCGTCGTGTCGACGACGGGTCCGCATGTTGAATGCAAGCGCCAAAGGAGGATGTCATGATGCGGTCGGTATTGCAGCACGCGCAGCGGAACATCCCGTCGCGCGACGCGGTCGTACATCGCGCCAGGGCGGCGGTTCGCAGCCTGCGTCCGATTGCGTTCGCGTACCTGGCGGACCGTGTGTATGGTGGCTGAACGCCGCCGCGCGCCGGTTCAGTGTTCCCCCGATTCACCCGCCGTCAAGCCCTGAGGGAGCATCGCATGTCCGAAAGCTGGAATACCGCCCGCAGCGCCGGCACGACGCCTGCCGGCAGCCGGTTCCCCGAGCGTCCCGCCTGCCGCACATCGCAGCGGGCGCGCGCGCCACAGGTCTCGCACGACATCCCGTAGTACGACAGGAGGACCAACCTGTTCCGTTTCCCATCCCCGCAATGACACTCCACCCACCGCACCCGGCATGCCGCCGGAGCGAACGAGTGGAGTCATACGAGCAAGCCAAGGAGAAATCGCATGTCGAACGAAACGAAGTGCCCGTTCAACCACACCGCTGGTGGCGGCACGACGAACAAGGACTGGTGGCCGAATCAGCTTAACCTGAACATCCTGCACCGGCATTCGGCGCTGTCCGATCCGATGGACAAGGATTTCGACTACGCCGAAGCGTTCAAGAAGCTGGATCTTGCGGCGGTGAAGAAGGACCTGCATGCGCTGATGACGGCGTCGCAGGACTGGTGGCCGGCCGACTTCGGCCACTACGGCGGCCTGTTCGTCCGCATGGCCTGGCACAGCGCCGGCACGTACCGCACGGCCGACGGCCGTGGCGGCGCGGGCGGCGGGCAGCAGCGCTTCGCGCCGCTCAACAGCTGGCCGGACAACGTGAGCCTCGACAAGGCGCGCCGCCTGCTGTGGCCGATCAAGCAGAAGTACGGCCGCAACATCTCGTGGGCCGACCTGCTGATCCTGACCGGCAACGTCGCACTCGAATCGATGGGCTTCAAGACCTTCGGCTATGCCGGCGGCCGCGTCGATACGTGGGAACCGGACGACGTGTACTGGGGTTCGGAAAAGATCTGGCTGGAACTGAGCGGCGGCCCGAACAGCCGCTATTCGGGCAAGCGCGATCTCGAAAGCCCGCTCGCCGCGGTGCAGATGGGCCTCATCTACGTGAACCCGGAAGGCCCGGACGGCAACCCCGACCCGGTCGCCGCCGCGCATGACATCCGCGAGACGTTCGCGCGCATGGCGATGAACGACGAAGAGACGGTCGCGCTGATCGCGGGCGGCCACACGTTCGGCAAGACGCACGGCGCCGGTCCGGCGTCGAATGTCGGCGCCGAGCCGGAAGCCGCGGGCCTCGAGCAGCAGGGTCTCGGCTGGAAGAGCACGTTCGGCACGGGCAAGGGCAAGGATGCCATCACGAGCGGCCTCGAAGTCACGTGGACGTCGACGCCGACGCAGTGGAGCAACGACTTCTTCAAGCACCTGTTCAGCTACGAGTGGGAGCTCACGAAGAGCCCGGCCGGCGCGCACCAGTGGGTCGCGAAGGACGCAGGCGACGTGATTCCGGATGCATTCGACGCATCGAAGAAGCATCGCCCGACGATGCTGACGACCGACCTGTCGCTGCGTTTCGATCCGGCCTACGAGAAGATTTCGCGCCGCTTCTACGAGAACCCGGCCGAGTTCGCTGACGCGTTCGCGCGCGCCTGGTTCAAGCTCACGCACCGCGACATGGGCCCGCGTGCCCGCTATCTCGGCCCGGACGTGCCGGCCGAGCATCTGCTGTGGCAGGACCCGATTCCGGCCGTCGACCACAAGCTGATCGACGACGCCGACGTCGCGGCGCTGAAAGCGAAGGTGCTCGCCTCGGGCCTGTCGGTGGCGCAGCTCGTGTCGACCGCATGGGCGTCGGCTGCGACGTTCCGCGGGTCGGACAAGCGCGGCGGTGCGAACGGTGCGCGGATTCGCCTGGCGCCGCAGAAAGACTGGGAAGTGAACCGTCCGGCTGAACTCGCGAAGGTGCTCGCGACGCTCGAAGGCGTGCAGAAGGCGTTCAACGACGCGCAGACGGGTGGCAAGAAGGTGTCGCTCGCCGACCTGATCGTGCTGGCCGGTGCGGCCGGTGTCGAGCAGGCAGCGAAGAACGCGGGCGTTGCGGTGACGGTGCCGTTCGCACCGGGCCGTGCGGATGCAACGCAGGAAGAGACCGATATCGAAGCGATGGCCGTGCTCGAGCCGGTCGCGGACGGTTTCCGCAACTTCCTGAAGCACGCGTACCAGACCCCGGCCGAGGCGCTGCTGGTCGACAAGGCGCAACTGCTGACGCTGACCGCGCCCGAGATGACGGCGCTCGTCGGTGGCCTGCGTGTGCTCGGTGCGAACGCCGGCGATGCGAAGCAGGGCGTGTTCACCGACCGTCCGGAAGCGCTGACGAACGACTTCTTCGTGAACCTGCTGGACATGGGCACGGAATGGAAGCCGGTGTCGGCCGCGAACGACGTGTTCGAAGGGCGCGATCGTGCGACGGGCCAGGTCAAGTGGACGGGCTCGCGCGTCGACCTGATCTTCGGCTCGCACGCGCAACTGCGTGCGTTGGCCGAGGTGTACGGCAGCGCGGATGCGAAGGAGAAGTTCGCGCACGACTTCGTCGCGGCCTGGAACAAGGTGATGAACCTCGACCGCTTCGACCTCGCGTAAGCGTCGCCGCGTATTAGTGCGGTGAAGCAGTAGTGCAGTAACGGGAAACGGCCGGTCGTCCGACCGGCCGTTTCTTCCTGACCCTGAGTCTTGTTGAAGGAGTGACGATCATGACGCAAATGATGCAGAACATGCGCGCTGCACTGGCGACGCCGGGCGAGATCGCGCGGTACGTAGTCGGATCCGCTATCGTCATCGGCGGTGCGGCCGAACTGGTGTCGCAGGCGCTGCACGCGATCGCCTGAGCGCGGTGTTTCGCGCGCCACGCATAAGTGGCGGGCCGTGTATGCGGGTAGCGCGGTATCGGTAGTGCGGTATCAATAGGCAGGTAACCCGATTCGTTTTCATTGCTCTGGTTCATTGAATAAGGAGTCCGGAACATGTCCAGGAAGACT
Organism: Burkholderia sp. Se-20378; assembly: GCF_017104665.1. Classification (NCBI taxonomy): domain Bacteria; kingdom Pseudomonadati; phylum Pseudomonadota; class Betaproteobacteria; order Burkholderiales; family Burkholderiaceae; genus Burkholderia; species Burkholderia sp. Se-20378. Next base: position 6,487 of record NZ_JAAGPG010000336.1, read on the forward strand.
CACGCCGCCCAGATCAACATCGGCATCGGCGACAAGGACCGCAAGAAGATCGCGGAAGGCCTGTCGCGCCTGCTCGCCGATACGTTCACGCTGTACCTGAAGACCCACAATTTCCACTGGAACGTCACGGGCCCGATGTTCAACACGCTGCACCTGATGTTCCAGGAGCAGTACAACGAACTCTGGCTCGCGGTCGATTCGGTTGCCGAACGCATTCGTACGCTCGGCGTCGTCGCGCCGGGCACCTTCGGCGATTTCGCGAAACTGTCGTCGGTGCCGGAGGCGAAAGGCGTGCCGGCGGCCGAAGACATGATCCGCCAGCTCGTCGAAGGGCACGAGGCCGTCGTGCGTACCGCGCGTGCGGTCTTTCCGCTTGCCGATGCGGCGAGCGACGAGCCGACCGCCGATCTGCTGACGCAGCGCCTGCAGATTCACGAAAAAACCGCGTGGATGCTGCGGTCGCTGCTCGCGTAGGCGTGCAACGCGCGGCAGGCTGGTTGAAGCCTGCGCACACTAGCTCTGGCCCTGATTGATCCGCACGCATTGGATCGAGCCCAGGCCCGTGCGCCGGACGGATCCGCATGTGCGCGAGCTCTGTCCCTTGATTGATGCGCGGCGCGGCTTGGCCATGTGCAGCGGGCACGGGCAGCGCGCTGGCGTCCGGCCGCTACCGCCCGCGGGTCGCGCCGACATGACGCGAAGCACCGCTCGGCTCTAAAATGCCGGGGTTATCTTTCCGGTGCTTCGCCATGCTTGCCCGCTTTCCCTTGTATCTGCGGCTCGTCCGGATGGACAAGCCGATCGGCAGCCTGTTGCTGCTGTGGCCGACGCTCAACGCATTGTGGATTGCGTCCGACGGCCACCCGCGCTGGCCGCTGCTCGTGATCTTCTCGCTCGGCACGCTGCTGATGCGTTCGGCCGGCTGCGCGATGAACGACTACGCCGATCGCGATTTCGACCGCCACGTGAAGCGCACGGCTGACCGGCCGCTGACGTCGGGCAAGATCCGCGCGTGGGAAGCCGTCGCGATCGCGGTCGGGCTCGCATTCATCTCGTTCCTGCTGATCTTGCCGCTCAACACGCTGACGAAGCAGTTGTCCGTCGTCGCGCTGTTCGTCGCGGGCTCGTATCCGTTCATGAAGCGCTTCTTCGCGATTCCGCAGGCGTATCTCGGCATCGCGTTCGGCTTCGGCATCCCGATGGCGTTCGCGGCCGTGCAGGACACGGTGCCGACGATCGCGTGGGTGATGCTGGCCGCGAACATTTTCTGGTCGGTCGCGTACGACACCGAATATGCGATGGTCGATCGCGACGACGACATCAAGATCGGGATCCGCACGTCCGCGCTGACGTTCGGTCGTTTCGACGTCGCGGCCGTGATGCTGTGCTATGCGGTGACGCTCGGCATCTACGTGTGGATCGGCGTGACGCTCGGTTTCGGCCTCGCGTACTGGGCCGGCTGGGCGGCGGCGGTCGGCTGCGCGCTGTATCACTACACGCTGATCAAGGACCGCGAGCGGATGCCGTGCTTCGCGGCGTTCCGCCACAACAACTGGCTGGGCGGCGTGCTGTTCGCCGGGATCGCCGTGCATTACCTGCTGGCAGGGAGCTGAGTTTCGCGATCTGTCCGCCGCAGGCGGTATGCCGTGCGGAATTCGGCAAGAACAAAAAAGCGGCCTGGGCCGCTTTTTTGTTGTTCGTGCAAATCAGCGTGACGGGGTGGGGCGCCCGGCACGTCCAGCACAGCAGGCGCCGGGTTGGCGCCGCAGACGCGCTTACGCGCGGCCGAGCTCGTCGCCCATTTCCTTCGCGCGTGCTTCGGCTGCAAGCGCACCACGCACGATCGCATCCTTCACGCCTTGCGCATCGAACGACGCGAGCGCGGCGGCCGTCGTGCCGCCCTTCGACGTCACGCGCTCGCGCAGCACGCTCGCCGGCTCGCCCGATTGCGCGGCGAGTTGCGCGGCGCCGGTGAACGTCGCGACCGCGAGTGCGCGGCCCTGTTCGTCGTTCATGCCGAGCTGGCGCGCGGCTTCCTGCAGCGCTTCGATGAAATAGAACACATAGGCCGGGCCGCTGCCCGAGATCGCGGTGACGGCGTCGAGCTTCGACTCGTCGTCGAACCACACGATCTCGCCGACCGCGCCGAGCACGTTCGACGCGAGTTCGCGGCCTGCCGCGTCGACGCCCGGCAGCGCGGCGAGGCCCGTCACGCCCATGCCGACGAGCGCGGGCGTGTTCGGCATCGTGCGCACGACGCGTGCGTAGTCGCCGAGCCAGCGCGCGAGATCGCTGCCGCGGATGCCGGCCGCGATGCTGATCACGAGCTGCGACTTCAGGTGCGGCGCGAGCGCCTGCGCGACGTCCTTCAGCACCTGCGGCTTCACCGCGAGCACGACCGCGTCGTAGTCGGCGAGCGTCGCGTCGACGGCCGCGCCGGTGCGTACGCCGAACTGCTGGGCGGCGCGCGCGCGGACCTCTTCGTTGACGTCGATGGCATACAGGCCGTCAGCGGCGACGCCGCGCTTGATCAGGCCGCCGATCAGGGCCGCGGCCATGTTGCCGCCGCCGATGAATGCGATTTTCATGATGTCCGAATGAGCGAGTGAGTGAACGGTAGGGCGGAAAGAGTGCGACGTTCAGTGCGAGTAATCGCGCGCGCCGAAGATCGCGGTGCCGACGCGTACGATCGTCGCGCCTTCGAGCACGGCCGCGTCGAGATCGGCGGACATGCCCATCGACAACGTGTCGAGCGGCAGGCCGTCGGCGCGCAACGTGTCGAACAGTGCGCGCAGCGCACGATGCGGCGCGCGTTGCGCTTCGGTGTCGCCGGCCGGTTCGGGAATCGCCATCAGGCCGCGCAGCCGCAG
>NZ_JAAGPG010000337.1:0-9178 GCF_017104665.1 Burkholderia sp. Se-20378
TGCGTCGGGCTGCTGGCGACGCAATGGGCGCGTGCGCTCGGCGCGCGGGTGATCGGCACGGTCGGGTCGGCCGCGAAGGCCGCGCTTGCGCGCACGCATGGCGCCGAGGCGGTCGTCGATTACCGCGAGGAGGATTTTGTCGCGGCGGCACGCGCGTTCGGCGGCGGCGCGGGGGTCGATTTTGCGATCGACGGGATCGGCGGCGACGTGCTGACGCGCACGCTCGGCGCGGTCCGTCCGTTCGGGATGGTCGCGAGCATCGGGCAGGTGGCCGCGATCGGTGCGCGGCAGACGTTCGATCTCGACGAGCTGGGGCCGGCGCGGTCGATCGCGCTGGCGCGGCCGAGCGTGCTCGGCTTCATCGCGCGTGACGTTGACGGATATCGGGAGGCTGCACGCGCGACGCTCGAACGGCTGGCGGGCGGGATGCATGTGGAGATCGGCGCGCGGCTGCCGCTTGAACAGGCGGCCGATGCGCACCGATTGCTGGAGTCGCGTGCGACGACGGGCGGGGTCGTGCTGGTGCCTTGACGGCGGGCGGATGGGGATCGCGATGCGGCTCGACGCGCGCGTCGCGATCCACAGGAGGCTCAGTTGTGCTTGCGCAGCGGCGCATCCTCGACGAACCACGCGAGCACGAACGCGATCGCGATAACGGTCGCCGCGGCGAGATACACGACATGCAGCGAGCTGGCGAACGCATGCAGATACGTGTCGCGCACGGCGTCCGGCAACTGGTGCACGGCGGCCGGGCCGAGCGCGGGCGGCAGCTCCGTGCCGGCCGGCAGTGCAGCCATCACCCGCGACTGCAGCCCGTGCGAGAACAACGCGCCGAACGCCGCGACACCGAGCGAGCCGCCGATCGAGCGGAACAGCGTCGCGCCCGACGTCGCAACGCCCATGTGCCGGAATTCGACCGTGTTCTGCACGGCGAGCGTGAGCACGGGCATCACCATGCCGAGCCCGATCCCGAGCAGCGCCATGTATGCGTACATCGTGTGCAGCGGCGTATCGAGCGTCAGCGTCGACAGCAGCGCCATCGCGATGCCGCCGGTCAGCGTGCCCAGGATCGGGAACATCCGGTACGAGCCGAGTCGCGAGATCAGCCGGCCGCTGACGATCGACGTCACGAGCATCCCGCCCATCATCGGCAGCAGCTGCATCCCGGCCTGCGACGGCGTCGAGCCCTTCACGACCTGCAGGTAGAGCGGGATGAACGTGACCGAGCCGAACAGCGCGATGCCGACGACGAAGCCGATCAGGCTGACCAGCACGAAGGTGCGATGGCGGAACAGTTCGAGCGGCATGATCGGCTCGGCCGCGAGCCGCTCTTCATAAATGAAGCCGCCGATCGCGACGACGCCGAGCACGAGCGTCATCCACAGCTGCGGCGACGTCCACGGCAGCAGCGAGCCGCCTTCGCTCGTGAACAGGATCACGCAGGTGAGGGCGGTGGCGAGGAACGCGGCGCCCATGTAGTCGATCCGGTGCTTCACGTGCGCGGTGTGCGGCCGGAACGCGACGCCGATCACCGCGAGCGCGAGAAAGCCGAGCGGCAGGTTGATCGTGAAGATCCAGCGCCATGACAGGTGCTCGACCAGGAAGCCGCCGAGCAGCGGGCCGATGATCGTCGCGAGGCCGTACACGCCGCCGAACATCCCCTGGTAGCGCGCGCGGCGATCGGGCGGCACCAGGTCGCCGATCGCGGCCATCGTGACGACCATCAGGCCGCCGCCGCCGAGCCCCTGCAGCGCGCGCAGCACGATCAGCTGCGTCATGTCCTGCGCGACGCCGCACAGCGCGGAGCCCGCCAGGAACAGCACGATCGCGGCCTGCAGCACGATCTTGCGGCCGTACAGGTCGCCGAGCTTGCCGTACAGCGGCAGCACGACGGTCGAGGAGAGCAGGTACGCGGTGACGACCCACGACAACTGGTCGAGCCCGCCGAGCTCGCCGACGATCGTCGGCAGCGCGGTCGACACGATCGTCTGGTCGAGTGCGGACAGCAGCATGACGAGCAGCAGCGCGGCGACGATCAGCCCGGTCGGCGCGTCGCGGCGGGCCGCTTCGGCGGCCGGCGGAGTGAGGAGGGTGTCGGTTGTCATCGAGATATCTGCCATGGCAGGGATTTGTGTCGAACTATAGCGGCAGATAGTTGACTGGTCAATTTCTGCCCAGCCTCGATGTGTTGCAACCGTAACAGGAGATTGCCGGCCCGAAAAATTGACCGGGATCAGGGGAAAGCGGGGACGGACTCAAGTTTTTTGCAGGCAAACCGTAATCCAGAGTGCTGCGGACCGTTTGCCGCGGCACTTTTCACCGCTCACGTCCCGTCATGAACCTGAACGCCCTGTTTTCCCGTTTCTCGATCCGTACGCGGATCTTCTCCACGCTCGGCCTCGTCGCCGTGCTGCTCGTCGTGTCGGGGCTGATCGGCCTCGCCGGCATGCAGAGCTCGAACCGCGCGCTCGACGAGGCTTATACGCAGCAACTGGCTGCGAAGACCGCATTGTCGGCGGCCAGCCTGAACCTGACGATCGTGCGCACGACGCTCGACCGCGCGATGCTGCATCCGGAAGCGCCGGAAGTGCCCGATCTCGTCAAGAAGGTCGAGAACTATCTCGCGAAGGCCGACACCGCGTGGCGCGGCTACGCGTCGATGCCGCACGACGGCGATGAAGGCCCGCTCGCGAGCCGCCTCGACGCCGCGCGCCAGGCGCTGATCGGGCAGGCGCTCAAGCCGATGATCGACGCGGTCCGCGACGGCCGCCGCGACGAGGCCGACCGGCTGCTGATGTCGGTTGCGCCGCCGCTGTCGGTCGCGCTCACGCAGGCGACCGATGCGCTCGACGCGTACCAGGTCGCACGCGGCAAGGACGTGTACGACACCGCGCAGACCTATTACGGCTGGATGCGCGCGGGCGCGATCGCCGGTATCGCGTTCGGCCTCGCCGCGTGCCTCGGCTGCGCGATCGGTCTGCATTACGCGATCACGCAGCCGGTGAACCGTCTGCTGTCGCATTTCCGCCGCCTGTCGGACGGCGACCTGACGTCGGAAGTGCGCTGGTCGTCGCGTGACGAGATGGCCGAACTGGTCAAGGGCGTGACCGGCATGCAGCGCAGCCTCGCGGACACCGTGCGCCAGGTCAGCCAGGGTTCCGAAGCGATCTCGACGGCGACGCACCAGATCGCGGCCGGCAACACCGACCTGTCGCAGCGCACCGAGGAACAGGCGTCCGCGCTGCAGGAGACGGCCGCGAGCATGGAGCAGCTCACCGCGACCGTGAAGCAGAACGCGGACAACGCGGTGGAGGCGCAGGCCTGCGCGGATACCGCGAGCGAGATCGCCACGCGCGGCGCGACGGTCGTCGGCGAAGTGATCGGCACGATGAACGAGATCGACCAGAGCTCGCAGAAGGTCGCCGACATCATCGGCACGATCGAAGGCATCGCGTTCCAGACCAACATCCTCGCGCTGAATGCGGCGGTCGAAGCCGCGCGTGCGGGCGAGCAGGGCCGCGGTTTCGCGGTGGTCGCGGGCGAGGTGCGCACGCTTGCGCAACGCTCGGCTTCCGCGGCGAAGGAAATCCGCACGCTGATCGGCGAATCGGTCGAGCGCGTCGCGATCGGCTCGCGGCTCGTCGGCACGGCCGGCGCGACGATGCAGGACATCCAGCAGGCGATCGGACGCGTGACGGGCATCATGACCGAGATCGCGGCCGCGTCGAGCGAGCAGCGCGACGGGATCGAGCAGGTGAACCGCGCGGTGTCGCAGATGGACCAGGTGTCGCAGCAGAACGCGGCGCTCGTCGAGCAGGCCGCGGCGGCTGCCGCGTCGCTCGAGGAGCAGGCAGACGGGTTGCGTCGTGCGGTGGGGGCGTTCCGGGTGGCTTGATTGATGGTGGGGGTGGTTGAGACCCGCGCGACTGTCGGCTGTGTCTGTCGTTCGCCCCCGCTTCAATTCATTCGCGACTGCGGCGCCGTGAGTGTCACGACGGCGCTCGGCGGGCAGGCCGCGTCGGCTGCCGCGTCGCGCGGGGGGCAGGCAGACGGGTGGCGTCGTGCGGTGGGGGCGTTCCGGGTGGCTGGATGGATGGTGGGGGTGGTTGAGACCCGCGCGACTGTCGACTGTGTCTGTCGTTCGCCCCCGCTTCAATTCATTCGCGACTGCGGCGCCGTGATTGTCACGACGCCGCTCGCGTGATAGTCAGACGTCAGGACCCGAGTCGAGCCGGATCGTCTCGCACAGCACCGCAACCTCTGCGCCACATGACGGCTCGAGTACGAACAACGCCTTTCGATCGGTGTCGAAATCGGCCAGGTACTGATCGAGCCGGGAATCGTCTACATTCGCTGCGTCGAAATCCTCCCTGCTGCCTATCCATTTCAGCCAGTGGCGCACCTCTGTCTGCGAAAACGGATAGGCGGGAGATAGCAGAAGGCGTGACACGACATTCTGTTGCGCAAAATCGATGATTCGCAGGGAAATGACGCCGGTGAAGCGAAAGGAATGGATTTCGCCACCGACTCGACGGAATCGAAGCCGCAACGCGTGATCGGCAGGACGATGGTCGATCGTGACGAGCTCGGCATCGTGGAAGGTCGGGATGCTGTCGGGCCTGATCATGTGTGCTCAAAAGAGGGGCAGTCTGGCGCGAAGCCAGTCCCACTTGGTTGGCGGAATCCTCAGGTATTTATCGTAGTTGGATTCATCGGTCAAATCGATGTAGCGAACCAGGTTGCCCTCGTAATTCAAGGGCTGGTGAAAGCTCTTTCCGTGGTACCAGTTGACGGAGAAGTATCGTTTCGCAAGAAGCTCTCCTTTTTCGCTGAAGACCCTCAGTTCTATTTTATCGTTCGTCCCATCTTGATCATTCCCGCCGGTGCCGCACATCTTGAATCGATATGGAACTCCGTTCATGCTTTTTATGCCGCCATCCAGCGTTTCCGGGCGATCGTAGAAATCGCATCGCCCATAGGCAGGTCGACTGAAGTGAATGATCAGGCCTGCACCGATATAAAAAATGATGGCTAAGCCAATGTATCTGATGGCTCTAGTCTGCATATCTCACCAAGCTCAAGATGTGTTGAAGCTGAGTGTCGAGTGTCTATCCAGAAAGAGATTTTTGATGAAGGTCCTGGTGATGTCTATTGCCGTCCTGACGGAGCGCTCGCTATAAATATCATTCGACAGGAGCTTTTCATACTTTTTCCTGACGTTCCCGAATTTCAAAACCCAATCAAGAGTGACGTCGCCGTCATTCAATGGCTGATGTGACGTCGGGTCGTCATTGTAAGTATGCGCAGGGCTCGCGAACCAGATTCGCGCAAGTTTGGCCGAGACCTTCCAGCCCAGCTTGTCCATCGCAATCGGTACGTCTTGAAGGTCGAAGGGCGGCGGTTTTTCGCAGACCTCCGCTTCTGGTGGCTCTGGTGGTTCTTTGACCATCGCCTGACCGGTTTTCGGCAATGGGTCGGAAGCGGAGCCCTGCCCGGGAATACTCGGCGCTTTGGGCGCCGGCTTGGGAAGAGGGGGCGGTGGCTTTTCTCCCGGCGCCAGTCTGTCGAGTGAAACGCCCTTCTGAGTCTCGAGGGGAATACACCCTCTGGAACCCTGATATTCCTTCAGCCCTGATCCAAACAGCCCTTTCTGCGGCTTGTAGTACGGCACCTTCTTTACGTCGGCCATCGAATATCCCGTTCGCAGCGAATGGCCAGGGATCGTAACGATGTGCCGCACGGGGATAAACCATCGGGTGTCGCCGGAATCGCGAAGCAGGCGACCCGTTCAGGGTTTGGGGCGAAACGAAATGTGCCCGATTGTGTCGGCGCGTAATGTCGGGGATCCGGAGATCGTCCCCGTGCCGGACGAGCTGCTGTCCGGCGTCAACCCGCCCCAAGCTGCGCAGCCGCGCGCGACGACGCGACGATCAGCAGCTTCATCGTCGCGCGCGTCGCGCCGACGAACAGCTTGCGCGCGGCACGCGCGTCGAGCGTGTCGAAGTCGACCTCGGTGAGGATCACGCACGGCGCCGACTGGCCCTTGAAGCGGTAGATCGAATCGAGCAGCACGTCGCCTTCGCGATACTCCGGGTTGCCGAACAGGTCGTACTTGCCGGTAAAGCTCTTGAGCCGGTGCGGGCCGAGCTGGTCGAGCGGTGCGAGCACCGAGCCCTCGCGGCCGCGATACGACAGCACCGCGATGTCCTGCTTGCGGAAGCCGAGCGACAACGCGTGCGTGATCGCCCGCTTGGTCGCGTCGATGCAGGCGTCGGCCAACGCGTCGCCCGACGCACCTTCTTCCCCGTACGACGACACCGACGGATCCGACCCGTCGAACGGGCTGCCCGAGCGCAATTCGGCCGCAAGCGGCTCGACCCGGCCGACGATGTCGCGCACGAACTCGAGCAGGTCGCGCGGGCTGCGGTAGTTCGTGAGCGCCTTCAGCGTGACCCAGCCCGGCAGCGCGACGGGCTCGCGCATGTACAGGTTCTGCAGCGGATCTTCCAGCCACCACCATGCGCCCTCCGGCGCCAGCAAGCGCTCCAGCGCGGCCGCCCACGGTGCATGGAAATCCTGCCCTTCGTCGACGACCAGCACGTCGAAGCGCCAGTGCTCGGGAATCGGCGTTTCCGCGAAGCGCGCCTCGAGCCGCTCGAATTCGCCGGGCACCTGGAAATCGGGCGTATAGCCGCCGTCGCGCGCGACCCAGTCGCATAGCTGGTGGTAGTTCGCGATCTTTGCGCCGGGCGGCGCGATGCGCGCGATGTAGTCGGCGAGCGGCCGGTTGAAGCACACGTAGAGCACGCGCTTGCCGGCCGCGACCGCATCGCGCATCGCCTGCACCGCGAGCTGCGTCTTGCCCGAGCCGGCCGTGCCGGTGACGCGCAGCCGGAACGGCGCGAATTCGAGCTGGCGCGCCCATGCGGCCAGCCCGCCCGACAGCCGCGTGACGAGCGTGCCGGCCTGCCCGACGAGCGCGCTCGTGTCGGGCGTGAGCGCGAGCTCGTCCGCGAGGACATGGTGGAGTTTCGGTGCGTTCGGGAAGTGCTCGTCGTCCTCGGGCAGGCTCTGCAGGATCACCTGCGCGCGCTGCGCCTTGCGCGACGCCTCGACGACGCGGTCGGCCGCGACGCCGGCGATCGACGCGTCGCGGACAGAGTAGGAGGGGCAGTACAGCAGCCACCGGCCCCGGTCGCCGCCCGCGCCGAGCCCAGCCGGCGCGCGCCGCGGCCGGCCGGGCTCACGACGACGAACGCAGCCTCGCCGAACACCGAGAACGCCTGGTCGGCGCGGGTCCAGTGCACGCCGTGATACACGGTGTAGCTGTCGGGCAGCGCGTGTTCGAGCGCGGCGAGCGTTTCGCGCTCGCGTTCTGCCGCGCCGGTTGCGGCGAGGCTTTTCCAGTCGTCGGGGATGAGGCGGGCCATGGCGTCGGGCGGCGGAAGCCGTCGTGGGCGTGAACGGGTGCGGCTATTGTACTGAGCTATGCACCGGTTCACGACCGCCGTGCCGCGCGGACGTTGGCCGTCAGGAGGAGGAACGGCCCGGGAGCGTTACCCGCGGGCGAGCCGTTTCGCGAGATCGGCGCTGAGAATCGCCATGCGCGCCGGCTTTTCGTAGCAGACGACGTCGAACGCGCGGATCACTTCGCTGATGTCGGCTTCGCTCGCGCGGCCGGTGAGCAGGTCGCCCGTCAGCACGAAGATCGGCGCGCCCGGATTGTCGGACGTGCGGACGGCCTTGATCGCGGTGGCGGCCGTGCTGTCGTCGAACAGCCATTCGGTGAGGACCGCGTCGAACGCCTGGCCCTGCAGCGCGTCGACGAACGGCGCGAGGCCGTCGAATGCGGCGGTCGCGAAACCCTGGCGTTCGAGATAGCGGCACAGCTCGGTCGCGCTGACGCGATCGGGGTCGATCACCGCGACGACGAGCTTGTCGCTCTCCGCGCGGCGCGGATAGATCTCGATCTTGTGCACGTCGTACGCGTTCTGGTACAGCACGCCGGTGTGGCGCAGCACGCGCCAGCGGCCGTTTTGTTCATACGCGACGAATTCGGGGCGTGCGCCGGCTTCGAGCGGCGCGCCGATCCAGGCGGTGCACGGAATCTCGGCGACGCCCGCGTAAAGGACGGCTTCCTGTGAATAGGCGCCGACCATGCCGGGGTCGAGCGTTTGCGCGCCGAACAGCTGGGCGGCGGGTTCGCCGTACGCTTCGGCGACTTTCTTGATCTGCGCGAGCGTCCAGGGGCTGCTGCCGCGCAGTTTGCGGTGGCCTTGCGAGAAACTCAGGTCAAGGATGCGGCACAGCTCGGTGGTCTGCTGGCGCTTGCCGATGCCGTTGCGGGTCATCAGCTCGCGCACGCGCTCGGCAACCGCGAGGGAATCCGTGGTGATTGCTTCAGTGGTCATGCTACGGGAACGGATCGTGACGTTCAGAACGACGCCTTGCGGCAGTCTCGACGGACAGTCTTCATGACGTCCAGGGGCGAGCCGACCGGCCACGCGCGGAAAAGATAACTTTACCGCAAAATGGTCGTTATTCAGCGTCGTGAAAGGTGCGTTTGTGTGAAAGGTGTGTCACGACGTTACCACCGAGGTCCGTATCCGGATGCATTAACGCCTGACAGGAAACAATGACGACAACCTATCCGCTGCACGATGCCCTGACCCTCGCCGGCACTCCATTGCCAACCGACGCCGATATCGTGATTGCCGGCGCCGGCATCATGGGCTGCGCAGCCGCGTATTACCTGGGCCTGCGCGGCCTGAAGGCCGTCGTGCTCGACAAGTCGCGCATCGCCGGACAGCAGTCGACCCGTGCGTGGGGCTTCGTGCGGCAGCAGGGGCGCGAAGCGGCCGAGGTGCCGCTGATGATGGCCGGCATGAAAATCTGGGAGGAGTTAGAGGAAACCCTCGGTTTCGATCTCGAATGGCGGCAGGGCGGCTGTCTTTATATTGCGGACAACGAAACGGACTGGGCGTCGTTCAACGCGTGGCTCTCCGTCGCGCGCGAACACGGGCTCGACACGCGCACGCTGACGCGTGCGCAGATCGACGAGCGTGTCAGCGGCCTTTCGCCGCAGGCACGCACGCTCGGTGGGCTGTACACCGCAACCGACGGGCAGGCCGAGCCGCGCCGCGTGGCTGCCGCGTTCGCCGCGCGTGCCGCCGAGGCG
>NZ_JAAGPG010000338.1:0-9084 GCF_017104665.1 Burkholderia sp. Se-20378
CTGTGATAAACCGGCAGGAACCGCCCCGTACGCGTCAGGGGATCGACCATAAGGCTTGCCGGAACGGGGTTTCACCGGCACCCCCCGGATACGCGCACGACGACGATTTGCCGCTCCGCGCCGCCGAATGAACGACACGCGCGTGCGCGGACAGCGACGCGTATTCGCGCACGCTCGGCGCATCGTGCCGCAGCACCGCCGCCTGAAAGGCGGGATCGCCGGCGTGCGTATCCATTGCATCGCGGATCATCTGCGCGAGCGCGTCGATGAAGCGCTGCCGCAGTGCCGCGTCGGGCGTCTGTCCGTCGCTGCGCAGTCGGCGCGCTTCCTCGATCACGATCGCGAGCGTGGCGGCCGGGTTCGCGGCGTCGGCCGGCGACAGCGCGCTGTCGAGCGGCGGCAGCCGGTAGCGGCGCACGACGGTGCGCAGGGTTTCGTCGAGCAGGGCGGGAAGCGGTGTCAGCGACATGTTCGGTATCGGCGTGAACGCGGTGCGCGTGCCCGGGGGCCGGGCTTGCGCGCGCGATGATGTGCAACGTTATCACGCCGGGACGGGCGGGATACGGCGCATGTCGTTGCGAAGGGGCTTGATGCCGGGGCACGCGGCGTCAGTCGCGCGCCATGTTCCTCGTCAGCGTCTCGATGGTCAGGGTTTCGTCTCGCGGCCTGCCGACGCCTGCGTCGAACGGGTAGCCCGATCGCTCGCCCGTTCGCGTGTAGCCGCGGCGCAAGTAGAAGTCGATCAGTTCGTGGCGCGCAGACAGCACGACCATCACGGCTGTTTCGCTCTTCCAGCGGCGAACGGCGAATTGCTCGGCTTCGGTCAGCAATGCCTTTCCGAGCCCGCGGTCCTGCATCGACGGCGCGACGGCCAACGTGCCGATATAGGCTGCGTCTCCGTCTTTCCTGACTTCGATGCAGCCGGCAATGCCGCCGTCGATCTCGGCGACGAGCAGGACGGTGTCCGCTGCCCGCAGCGTCGCGGTGAGCTGTGACGACGTGATTCGCGGGCCTTCGACTAATGCTGCTTCATGTGTCCATCCGGCGGCAGCCGTCGTCGGGCGGTACGCAGCGTTGACCAGTTCGACGAGGGCCGCGACGTCCTGCTCGTTCGCTACCCGGTAGCTGGCGGCGCGCTGGGTCGCGCCTGTCGTTTCATTCATGGAAGCCCTCGATGTCCGTTGCCGCGGTTGAACCTGAACGTCATGTCGCCCAAGCATAGACGAACGATCGGCCGGCATCGGTATCGACCTGGCCGATCAACCGGCAATCCACATTTCGCGTCGCGCTGAAGCGTTCGCGCCAGGCCACCGGCATCATCTGCTGGCGTGGCCCGTGCCGAACGGGCCGATTCCAACCCCGTCATGGCCTGCGAACGCGCCTCCCCGACATGCAGCAGCCCGTCATGCCCCGCCACCCGCCCGCCGTCGCGGACCTGCTCCTGCTCCTCGCGCTCTCGACGTTGTGGGGCGCGTCCTACACGTTCATCCGGATCGGCGTCGAGACGATTCCGCCGCTGACGCTGATCGCCGCGCGAACCTTGATCGCGGGCTCGGTGCTGCTGCTGTGGATGCGCACCCGGCGCATTCCGATGCCGCGCGACCTTGCGGTCTGGCGGCGCTTCTTCGTCCAGGCGCTGTTGAACAGCGTCGTGCCGTTCACGCTGATCGCGTGGGCCGAGCGTTCGGTCGAAGCCGGCCTTGCGACGATCCTCAATTCCGCGTCACCCGTGCTCGCGTTCGCGGGCACCTGGCTGATCACCCGCCATGAGCCGCTGACGGCGCGGAAGCTGTTCGGCGTCGTCGCAGGGCTCGTCGGCATCTCGCTGGTGGTCGGCGTCAGCGCGTTCGACGGACTCGGGCGGCAACTCGTGCCGCAACTGGCGATCGTCGCGGCGACCGTCTGCTATGCGGGCGCCGCGATCTACGGGCGGGCCTTCAACGGGATGTCGCCGGCAGCGCCCGCTGCGGGCTCGCTCATCGTCGGCGCGGTCGTGCTGGTGCCGGCCAGCATCGTCGTCGATCGTCCGTGGACGCTTCATCCGTCGCCGCCGTCGCTGATCGCGTTGGCGGCGCTCGCGGTGTTCTCGACCGCGCTCGCGCTCGTCATCTACTTCCGGCTCGTGCAATCGCTCGGATCGGTCGGCACGACGGCGCAGGCCTATCTGCGCGTGCCGATCGGCGTCGGCATCAGCATGGCGCTGCTCGGGGAGTCGCTGTCGGCATCGGCGTGGGTGGGACTTGGATGCGTCGTCGCAGGCGTGGCCGCGATGACGCTGCCGTCACGACGGCGCGGGCCGCACCGCTCCTGACGTTGGTCACGCAACACGCCACGCATCGATCGTCGCCGTTACGCTGCGACCAGCGACCAGCGACCAGCGACCAGCGACCAGCGACCAGCGACCAGCGACCAGCGACCAGCGACCAGCGACCAGCGACCAGCGACCAGCGACCAGCGGCTCGGCCTGCATCGCCGTGCCCAAGCGCCACGCCCATCACGCCGTCAACGTCACCGACAGGCTGCCGAGTTCGCCGAAGCGCACCGTCAGCGCATCGCCGAGCGGCACGTCGATCGCGCCCGCATACGAACCGGTCGTCACGATCTGTCCGGCGCGTACCGGATCGCCGCGCGACGCGAGGAAATTGACGAGCCACACCAGCGGTTTCAGCGGATCGCCGTCCGGATGGCGGCCGTCGATCGCGCGGTTCAGTGCGCCTTCGAACGACAGCGCCAGCGTTTCGAGCGGCACGTTCAGCCCGTCGGGCACGACCGGGCCGACACACAGCCCCTGGTTGAATTGCCCGTCGGCCAGCAGCTCGAACTTCGACGCGCGCGTGGGCTCCGCATAGCGGCAGCCGAGCACCTCGAGCACGATGCGCACTTCGCGGATCGCGTCGCGCACGTCCTGTTCGTCGTACGGCTGATCGCGCGCGGGCAGGTCGCGATCGAGCACGAACGCGATTTCCGGTTCGATCCGCACGATCGGCCCGCCGACGACGCGGTACGGTGCGTCGGCCTCGCGGATCGTCGACGCGAAGATCGGCGCGAGGATCACGCGGTCGGGCGGCGGCAGCGCGCATTTCCAGCCGCCGACGGGTTCGCCGAGCAGGTCGGCCACGCGCTGCTGGATGGCGAGGGCGGTCTCGACGTTTTCGGGACGCAGCGCATCGGGCAGCAGCGGGCCGGGCGAGCCGGCATGGCGGGCAGCGACGAGATGCTGGGCGGCGCCGTCCACGCGTTCGGTAGTCGTTGTCATGTCGGTTGAGCGAGTTGAAAGTGGGCCGGCAAATAAGGGCCGGACGAAAGTCGCATAGTCGATGATAGCGCCTTCGGCACGATGACCGCTCGATCCGGTTGCGAACGGGCGGCGCGCAACCGCCGCGACACGCCCTCGGGATATCCCCTAGACGATCGGCTCGCCCCGGCGCTTGCACGCCGGACGGGTTGTGCGACACAATAGGGAAAGCGCTTTCCCAAATGAATCGGCCGACGGGGAAACGCGGGATTCCTGTGCGACGGATCGCGGCTGCATCGCCTGCCGCACGGCATTGGCCTTGCACTACCGGCCGTGCGCCACTCGCCGCGCGCAACGATTCAACAACAACGTGGAGACAGCAGATGTTCAACAGGCTTCGGGCGGCAACTTTCGCAGTCCTTTCAGTGCTGGCGGCGCAGGTGTGCGCCGCGCCGGTCACGCTCGACGTGACGGGCTGGAAGGGCGGCGGCGCCGAGCCCGCCAACATGGCGGCGCTGATCGCAAAGTTCGAGAAGGAAAACCCCGACATCAAGGTCAAGTTCGAGTACATGTCGCGCAACGACACGACGACGGTCGTGTCGTCGCGGCTGCAGGGCGGCAACGGGCCCGACGTGCTGATGGTCGACCGCGAGCTGATGCGGCAATGGCAGGGCGCGCATCAACTGCTGGATCTGAGCGGCGAGAAGTGGGTGCCGACGATCTGGCGCGGCGTGCGCACCCACACGCAGATCGCCGGCAAGACCTACATGCTGCCGATGGAACTGGTCGGCATCGGCCTGTTCGCGAACCTCGACCTGTTCAAGCGCGCGGGCATCGCGACGGTGCCGACCGACGTCGACCAGTTGAAGGCCGCGTGCGGGAAGCTCGCGGCGGCCGGCATCACGCCGATGCTGCTGCCCGCGAAGGAGGGTTGGGCGCCCGCGGCGCTCGTGATCGCGTCCGGGCTGGCAGCCGGCGGCGGTGACGCGGACGCACGTGCCGAATCGTTCGTCGGCGCGGGCAGTGCGCGCTTCGCGGCCGACCCGGCGTTCAAGCAGTCGATGGCTGCGTTGAAGGTGCTCGCGGACGCGAAGTGCTTCGTGCCGCGCCTGAACAATGGCGTGAGCGCGTGGAGCACGGGGCTCACCGAATTCCAGGCGGGCCGCGTGGCGATGATGCCGCAGGGTGCATGGAACATCGCGAAGTTCAGCGCGACGAAGGGGCTGTCGTTCCAGTTCGCGCCGCTGCCGGCGCTCGTGCCCGGCAACGGGCCGGTCGCGCTCGACATGCTCGGCACCGCATGGGCGATCAACGCGGCGTCGCACCAGGCCGACGCCGCGAAGAAGTGGCTCGCGTTCTGGGCGCGCCCCGACAACGATCGCCAGTTCCTCGACGCGGAAGCCGGGTTCAGCCCGTTCGAGGGCGGCACCGACGCGATGCCGCCGCAGGCGCAGCCGTATGCGGCCGCGCAGAAGAACGGGCACGTCGTGCTGTATCCGAAGGGGGTGTGGACCGGCACGCTGTTCACGGCGATCTGGAATTCGATGTCCGCGTATTTCCTCGACATCGGGCAGGACCCGGCGAAGCTGCTCGCCCGTTGGGATGCGGCTGCACGATGAACGGCCTGTCCGCTGACATTTCCCGCGCCGCGCGATCGTGCGTGGCGCGGTTCGACGAAGGAGCCGCGCGATGAAGCGCAACCGGACCTTGCTGTGGTGCGCCGTTCCGGCGCTCGCGCTGTACGCGCTGCTGAGCCTGTATCCGCTGTTCAAGGCCGCGCGGATGAGCCTGACGGATTTCTCCGGCGTGGGCGATGCGCACTGGATCGGGCTCGCGAACTACGCGGCGGCGTTTCGCGATCCCGCGAGCCTGCATACGCTCGTCGTCACGTTCGCGTATGCGGCGATCGTCGTGATCGTGCAGAACGGGCTCGGGCTGCTGTTCGCCGCGCTGCTGTTCTCGCTGCCGCGGCTGCGCGGCGCGTTGCGCGTCGGGCTGCTGGTGCCGAGCATGTTCTCGGCGGTGATCGCCGGGTTCGTGTGGGAGTACCTGTACTCGCCGCTCGGCGGCGGCATCAACGAGCTGCTGCACCTCGTGCATCTCGACGCGCTGCAGCAGGTGTGGCTCGGCGATCCGTCGGTTACGCTGCCGGCCGTCACGGCCGTGCACGTGTGGATGTACGTCGGCTATTCGACGGCGATCTTCCTGGCCGGCTACCTGAACATTCCGTCCGAACTGCACGATGCGGCGAAGCTCGACGGCGCGAACGCGTGGGTGCGCTTCACGCGCATCGACCTGCCGCTGCTCGCACCGGCATTCACCGTGAACATCACGCTGAGCACGATCGGCACGCTGAAGACCTTCGAGCTGCCGCTCGTGCTGACCAACGGCGGGCCGGACGGCGCGACGACCACGCTCGGGCTGCAGATTTTCCACAGCCTGTTCAACGACTACAAGTTCGGCTTCGCGAGCGCGCTGTCGATGATCATGCTCGCGATCGTCGTGGTGGTCGCCACCACGCAGAACACGATCCTGCGCCGCCGGGAGGACAACCTGTGAACGTCATCCGTCAACGCTTTCATGCGGACCAGCCGTCCGCCGGCACGTCGGGCGGCGGGCTGCGCACGAGTGCGCTGCTGCTCCGCGTGCCGGGGTTCGCGCGGCTCGTCGCCGCGATCGCGATCGTCGCGATCGTGCTGCTGCCGACGATCTACATGGTGCTGATGTCGCTGCGCACCGGCGACGACATCATCGCGCGCCCGCTCGGGCTGCCGGACCACGTGTTCTTCGGCAACTACGCGGCCGTGTTCACGCAGATGAACTACTGGCGCAGCGTCGCGAACACGATCGGCATCACGCTCGCGGTCACGTTCCTCGTCGCGCTGCTGTCGTCGCTCGCGGCTTACCCGCTGGCCCGCGTGAAGGGCCGGCTGTCGAACGCGGTCTACATCGTGCTGACGCTCGGCCTGACGATCCCGATGTTCGTCAGCCTGACACCGCTGTACGTGCTGTTCCGCGACCTGCACCTGCTCAACACGTATCTCGGCGTCGTGCTCGCGTACACCGTGCAGAGCCTGCCGCTCGGCGTGTTCTTCTACACGAGCTTCCTGAAGCGCATTCCGCTCGAACTGGAGGAAGCCGCGGTGATGGACGGCTGCAGCCCGCTGCAGGTGTACTGGTACATCGTGCTGCCGCTGCTGCGGCCGATCACCGGCACGCTCGCGATGTTCGTCACGCTGTCGGTGTGGAACGACCTCGTCTATCCGCTGCTGTTCCTGACCGACTCGTCGAAGTTCACGATCACGGTCGCGGTGTTCCGCTTCATCGGCACCAACGACATCGATCCGACCAAGCTGTTCCCGGCAGCCGTGATGGGCACGCTGCCGCTGCTCGTGCTGTTCTTCATTCTCCAGCGCAGGATCGTCGCGGGCATCACGGCCGGCGCGGTCAAGGGGTAAAGCCATGATGAATCCATTCGAATCGCTCGACGGCCGCGTGATCGTCGTCACCGGCGGCGGCGACGGCATCGGCCTCGGCATCGTCGAAGTGCTCGCGCAATGCGGCGCGCAGGTCGTCGTCGCGGAGAAGAACGCCGCGCGTGCCGACGCCGTGCGCGAACGGCTCGGCGGGCGCAATGCGCTGTTCGTCGAGACCGACGTCGCCGAACCGGCGAGCGTCACTGCACTGTTCGAGCGCGTAGACGCGCATCACGGCCGGCTCGACGGGCTCGTGAACAACGCGGGCATCACGCTGCACGGCCCGTTCGACACGTTCTCGCTCGACGACTGCGACCGCCTGTACCGCACCAACCTGCGCTCGATGTTCCAGTGCGCGCAGCTCGCGGCGCCGCGCATCGCCCGCGCGGGCGGCGGCGCGATCGTCAACATCGCGTCGAATCATGCGGGCGCGAGCGTGCCGGGCTTCGAGATGTACGCGGCGACCAAGGGCGGCATCGTCGCGATGTCGCGTGCGATGGCGACGAGCCTCGCGCCGCAGCGCATCCGCGTGAACACGCTGAGCCCCGGCTTCACGCTGAACGCGCCGATCGGCGCAGCACTCGAGCGCGATCCCGCGCTGCTCGACGCCTATCGCGCGCTGCATCCCGCGCAGCGCATCAACGAACCGGCCGATATCGGCCGGATCGCCGCGTTCCTGCTGTCGGACGCGGCGGCCGGCATCGCCGGCGCGGATCTCGTCGCCGACAACGGCATGTCGGCACTGCTGTTCAACCGCACCCGTTCCTCCACATGAAGATCACCGAAATCGAAACATTCGCGGTCGCACCGCGCTGGCAGTTCGTGAAGGTCAGCACCGACGAGGGCCTGGCCGGCTGGGGCGAGCCGATCGTCGAAGGGCGCGCGGCCACCACGGCCGCCGCTGTGCACGAACTTGCCGACTACCTGATCGGCCGCGACCCGCGGCATATCGAGGACCTGTTCCAGGTCATGTATCGCGGCGGTTTCTATCGCGGCGGCCCGATCCTGACGAGCGCGATCTCGGGCATCGAGCAGGCGCTGTGGGACATCAAGGCGCGTGCGCTCGGTGTACCCGTCTACGACCTGCTCGGCGGCCCGGTGCGCGACAAGGCGCGCGTCTATGCGCACGTGAAGGGCGACACGCCGGAGGAGATGGCCGCGAACGCGCGGCAGCTCGTCGAGGCCGGCTATACCGCGCTGAAGATGGGCGTGGTCAACGCGACCGACTGGATCGAGTCGCCGGCGGCGATCGACCGCGCGGTGGCGCGCTTCGGTACGGTGCGTGATGCGATCGGCAAGGAGGTCGGGCTCGGCATCGACTTCCACGGCCGCGTGCGCCGCCCGGTCGCGAAGGCGCTCGCCAGGGCGCTCGCGCCGTTCGACCCGATGTTCTACGAGGAGCTGCTGCTGCCCGAGCACAACGACGCGCTGCGCGAAGTCGCACGCGACTGCGCGGTGCCGCTCGCAACCGGCGAACGGCTGTTCACGCGCTGGCAGTTCAAGGAGCTGCTGCAGGAAGGCGTCGTCGACATCGTGCAGCCCGACGTGAGCCATACGGGCGGGATCTGGGAGCTGCGCAAGATCGCCGCGATGGCCGAGGCGTACGACGTCGCGGTCGCGCCGCATTGCCCGCTTGGGCCCCTGACGCTCGCGGCGTCGCTGCAGATCGATTTCTGTACGCCGAACGCATTCATCCAGGAGCAGTCGACCAATGTGGCCTATCACGACGACAACGCGATGTATGCGTACACGCGCGGCATCCCGTTCGCGTTCGACGCGGGCTACGTCGCGCGCCCGGATGCGCCGGGGCTCGGCGTCGAGATCGACGAGGAGAAGGTGAGGGAAGCCGCCGCGACCGGGCACCGCTGGCGCAACCCGGTGTGGCGTCGCGAGGATGGCTCGGTCGCCGAATGGTGAGCGGCAGCAACGGACGAGGAGAAAGGCAATCATGGCAAGTGTGTCGCTCAAGCAGATCCACAAGCGCTACGACGACGGCGCGGACGTGATCAAGGACGTCAGCCTCGACATCGAGGATGGCGAATTCATGGTGTTCGTCGGCCCGTCGGGCTGCGGCAAGTCGACGATGTTGCGGATGCTGGCGGGGCTCGAGGAGATCACGTCGGGCGACCTGCTGATCGACGGCCGCCGCGTCAACGACGTGCCGGCCGCGAAGCGCGGGCTCGCGATGGTGTTCCAGAACTACGCGCTGTAGCCGCACATGACGGTGTTCGAGAACATGGCGTTCGGGCTGAAGCTCGCGGGCGTCGACACGGCCGAGACGCGCACGCGCGTCGGGCAGGCGGCCGAAGCGCTGCGGCTGTCGGCGCTGCTCGACCGCAAGCCGAAGCAGCTGTCGGGCGGCCAGCGGCAGCG
>NZ_JAAGPG010000339.1:0-8857 GCF_017104665.1 Burkholderia sp. Se-20378
ACCTGCCCGAGACGGGCTCGATCATCCTGCTGCTGGCCACCGACGCGCCGCTCGATGCGCGGCAACTGTCGCGGCTCGCGCGCCGTGCAGGTGCGGGGCTGGCCCGCACGGGCTCGGTCTACGGGCACGGCAGCGGCGACATCGCGCTCGCATTCTCCACCGCCTACACGATCTCGCACGACGCATCGACCCTCGCGCTGCCGGCCCTCGTCGCCGACGCGGCGCTCGATCCGCTGTTCATGGCCGCGGCCGAAAGCGTCGAGCACGCGATCGCCGATGCATTGCTGCAGGCCGTGACCGTGGCCGGGCGCGACGGCCATGTGCGGCAAGCGCTGCGCGACGCGGTGCCCGATCTCGATCGCCTGTTCAACGAAGGCTACGAAGGACGTCTTACCCAGTCATGAAGATCCTGATTTCGACCGACATCGAAGGCGTCGCCGGCGTATTCGCCACCGAGCAGACGCGCGCCGGCAATCCGGAATACGAGCGCGCGCGCCGCTGGATGACCGCCGAGGCGAACGCGGCGATCGAAGGCGCGTTCATGGGCGGCGCGCAGGCGGTGTGGGTCAACGATTCGCACGGCGGCTTCCGCAACCTGCTGCCCGACGGGCTCGATGCACGTGCGCGCGTCGTGCTCGGCAAGCCGCGCACGCTCGGGATGATGGCGGGCCTCGAACAGCAGCCCGACCTCGTGTTCATGATCGGCTATCACGCGAAGTCGCAGACGCGCGGCGTACTCGCGCACACGATCAACAGCTTCGCGTTCACGCAGGTGTGGCTGAACGGCGTCGAGCTCGGCGAAGCCGGGCTGTACGGTGCGTTGGCGCGGGAATACGGCGCGCACGTCGCGCTGGCCACGGGCGACGACGTGTTCGCCGAGGAAACGCAGCCGCTGTTTCCGGATGCGCATTTCGAGACGGTCAAGACGGCCGGCGGCGCGTCGAGCGGCGATACGCTCACGCCCGCTGCGTCATGTGCGCGGATCGCAAGCGCTGCGCGCGAAGCGGTCGCGCACGCACTGTCGGCTGGCGTGCGCGCCGGCGCCCATCGGCCCACGCCGGCCGCTTGCACGCTGCGCGTGCAGACGGCGGCGCAGGCCGACCTGTTCTGCGTGCTGCCGTCGCTGGAGCGCGTCGATGCGGTGACGCTGCGCTTCGACGGGCCTTCGGTCGAGCATGTGGTGCGCACGCTGAATAGTTTGTCGGCGATGTCGTTCATGTTGCGGTGATGCGCGCGACCGCGATGCGGCTTGCGCGCCGCGCGTCGTCAGTGGTTGCCGACGGGGTTTGCCGTCACGGCGAGCAGGAACGTTTCCATTGCCGCGACCAGCGCGAGCGGCGTCTCGTTCATCGGATAGTGGCCCGCATTGCGCAGCACAGCGACGGTGGCGAGCGGATAACGCTGCAGGTAGGTGCGGGCCATCAGTGCCGCGTCGAACGCCGGGTCGTGCTCGCCGATCAGCACTTTCACCGGATGGACGCCGGCGATCTCGTCGCTGAAATCCGTATCGGCCCACGCGCGGAAGTACGCGCCGAACGCCGGCGGCGACGAACGGGCTGCCGAATACGCCGCTTTCCACTCGATCCAGGCGGCGGGCAGGCGGCCGCCGGTGCTGCGATCGATGATGGTCCGGCGATCGGCGACGTGGTCCGCGGCGCGCTCGAATAGCGCGCGTTTCTCCGCGTCGAACGGCAGGCCGCCGCACGGCACGGGTGTGATCGGTACCAGCGCGCGCACACGCCCGGGCGCCATGACGGCGATTTTCTCGGCCGCCATCGCACCCATCGAATGGCCGACGATGCTGAAGGTCGCGAAACCGAGCGTGTCGGCCAGCGCGAGCGCGTCGGCGGCGATCTCGTCGATCGTGTAGTGGCCCGCCGCGTCGCGCATGCGGCCGTAACCGCGGTAGTCCATGAACACATAGCTGAAGAGTTCACGCGACAGCCACGCTTCGACGGGTTCGAACGCGTGGGCGTCGCCGAACCAGCCGGGCAGTACAAGAACAGGGTGGGGGCCGTCCCCCACGCGATGAAACGTATTCGGCATGTCCGCTCCGATGCAGTGGTAATCCGGCCGATCAGGCCGACGGGTCCTGCGGCCGTCCGGGCGCGCAAGGGTGGAGCGGATCGTAGATCGCGCGAAGGAGACCCGCCTTCGATATCGGGTCATTGATGATGGAATTCGGGCCTTGAGAAATACGCTGCTAGATCCCTACGAAAACATTCCCCGGAGCGTGGTCGTGACCGCGAACGACTATGCGGCGGGCACGACGTTTCCGGAGCACGCGCACGGGCGCGGGCAATTCGCGTTCGCGTCGCGCGGCACGATCAGCGTGTCGACGCCGCATGGGCGCTGGCTGGTGCCGCCGCAGCGCGCGTGCTGGGTGCCGGCCGGCGTGCGACACGAAATGACGATGACCGGGCCGGTCACGATGTTCAACACGTTCGTGTCCGGCGACGCCGCGCAGGAGGCGGGCCTGCCCGACCAGTGCGGTGTCTATGGCGTGTCCGCGCTGCTACGGCAACTGATCGACGATGCGATCGACCTGCCGGCGCTGTACGACGTCGACGGGCGTGCGGGCAAGCTGATGGCGCTGCTGGTCGCGGAAATCGCGACGATGCCGCGCCTGTCGCTGCATGCGCCGCTGCCGGCCGACGCACGGCTGGCGAAGGTGTGCCGGCACCTGCTCGCGTCGCCGTCGATCGCGGCCGATCTCGACCAGGTGGCCGCCGACGCAGGCGTGAGCCGCCGCACGTTCACGCGGCAGTTCCGCGCGCAGACGGGCGTGAGTTTTGCCGCATGGCGCCAGCAGGTGTGCATGCTCGCGGCGATCGCGCGCCTGAGCGACGGGCAGCCGGTCACGCGCGTCGCGCTCGATCTCGGGTACGCGAGCGCCAGCGCGTTCACGTCGGCGTTTCGCCGCATTCTGGGCGATACGCCGAGCCGCTATCTGGAGATTCGGCGCTAGCCGGAAGGAATCGGCGCACGACACGCCGGTGCGCCGGTTGCCGCCAAAAAAATACGCGCCTGCCAACTTCGGTCAGACGCGTTTAAAGGCACTCGGTCAGAAAAAAATGCGCGCACGGCCTGCCGGCCGGAGTCGCGCATTACATGCGTAATTGTTGCCTGTTCCGATTCAATCTCATTGAAGCGTTGCGGATAGCGAAGAATACGCCGCATAACGCGCAAACGATATCGTGTCCGACTGACGACTTGTGTGCTGTCGCAGCATACGTTTCAATCGCGCGTTCGATGCAGGGAGCACAAGCCCGCGACAACGGGCATTCGCACCCTTGGCCGGACGCGATGCACCGCAGCATCGAATGATGGCGACGGAGCATGAAAAACGCCGCGTGGTGCGATGCCTGTTGGTATCGCGCCACGCGGCGTTGGAGTATCGGGCGGAGCCGGCGCAAGCCGGCTCGCGCGTCACACGTCGAAGAACACGGTTTCGTCCGGCCCCTGCATGCGGATGTCGAAGCGGTAGACGACCGGGCGGCCCGGCTGCGCGTCGCGTTTCGCGACGAGCGTCGCGCGGCGCTCGGCCGGCACGGCATTCAGCACGGGGTCGGCTGCGTTCGCGGCGGCTTCGTCGTCGAAGTACACGCGCGTGAACGCGTGGGTGAGGATCCCGCGCATCATCACGGTCACGTTGATGTGCGGCGCTTCGTCTGCGGCGAGGCGGCCCGGCTTCACCGTCTCGACGACGAAGCGCTGCTGCGCATCGGTGCCGGTGCCGACTCGCGCGAAACCCGTGAAGCCGGATTTCGCGATGTCGTCGCGCGAGGCGGGGTAGCGGCCCGCGCTGTCCACCTGCGTGAATTCGAGCACCGCGTCGCCGACGACGTTGCCGTCACCGTCGAACACCTGGCCGACCAGCAGCACGTGCTCGCCTTCGGCGTGGGCCGCGGCGATCGTCGGCGTGAACAGGCTCTTCAGGTCGTAGTCGTATTGCTGCGGGCACAGGCCGTACGCGAAGTACGGGCCGACCGTCTGCGAAGGGGTTTGCTTCAGCGTCGTCATGGTTCAGCGCTCCATCGGGGTAGCATCGCGGCCGCGCAGCACGATGTCGAACTCGTAGCCGAGCGCATAGCCTTCTTCGGTGAGGTCCATCGAGAAGCGCGAGATCAGGCGATCGCGCGCGGCCTCGGGCGTGCCCTGGAAGATCGGGTCGTACGCGAGCAGCGGGTCGCCGGGGAAGTACATCTGCGTGACGAGACGCGAGCCGAAGTAATCGCCGAACAGCGAGAAGTGGATGTGATTCGGGCGCCACGCGTTCGGATGGTTGCCCCACGGATACGCGCCGGGCTTGATCGTCAGGAAGCGGTAGCGGCCTTCGTCGTCGGTCAGGCAGCGGCCCGCGCCGAGGAAGTTCGGGTCGAGCGGCGCATCGTGCTGGTCGATCTTGTGCACGTAGCGGCCGGCTGCGTTCGCCTGCCACACCTCGACGAGCGTGTTGCGCACCGGCTTGCCGCCTTCGTCGAGTACGCGGCCCGTGACGACCATGCGTTCGCCGAGCGGCTCGCCGTTCTTCACCGCGTTCTTCGTCAGGTCATGGTCGAGCGCGCCGAGATCTTCGGCGCCGTAGACGGGCGCGTACTGGTCGCGAAGCTTCTCCTTCAGCGGGATCAGCGGGCGGGTCGGGCCGCGCTTCACCGACGAACGGTACTCGGGGTGGACATAGGCCGGATGCGACGGCCAGTCGCGCGGCGTGAGGATCGTGGGGGAATCCATCGGGCGTCTCCTGATAGGTATTTCGCGAAGTGGATGGCACGACTGTAGCCAATCCGGAAAGTTATGCAAAATGACCTTTTTTCGCGAATCGCATAACCGTTCGTTATGTTCGACGCGCCAATGAAAATTCCGCCGGACAGGATGCCTGTCCGGCGGAAAAAGCGATCGGGCTTCGCGTCGTCGGTGACGACCCCGTGCACGGCCCTCCAGCCAGCCCGTCGCTGCTTTTTTGTGTTGTCGTTCTTGTTGTTATCCGGTCTCCCTGAGCGCCTGTTATGACTGGCGGCCGGGATCGAACACGATCCCGTCGAATTCGAGTGACAGCGTGCCGCTGCGCAGCAGTGCGGCCGGCGTCGCGTCCCGGTCGGCGCCGAGCACGTCGCTCACGTAGTCGGCGCAGAAGCCGCGCCGCGTCCGCAGGTTGAAGCGGTTGCCGAGCAGCGCGTCGATCCGCCGTTCGGCCGTTGAATGAAGCTGGCGCTGCGCATCGGTGGTCGGTGCCGCGACACGACGGGCCAGCGCGATGCGTCCGCCGTCGGTCCGGGCGACGAAGCGCGACAGCGGCGTGAGCTTCGTCCACGCAAACGCGGATTCAGCGATCAAGGGCTCGTCGCCCGACGTATCGACGACGATGCCGAAGCGATTGGCCCACGCCCCCGTCGCGCCGGCCGCGTCGCGCGGCGCATTCGCCGGCACGCGGATGAACACGAGATCCCCGACGTGCGCGCTGGCGGCCAGCGTGCGGACCGTGGCGAGCGGCATCGTGCGATCCGTGTCGCGGGCATCGCGCGGGGCGGTGTGATGCGATTCGTAGGCAGCGGTTTCGGTTCGGGTGGTCATTTCGGCTCCGTCGTTCAGTGACAGCACGGAGCGGATTATGCAGACAAGTATCCGAAAATGTTCATCTGCCTGTGCAGGTGGCCTAATATCTGACCTTGAGCATCATTTTTCGATACCAAAATGACCGAAACCGCCCAACTCATCGACATGCTGAAGCGCCAGCTGAAGGCGCAGGGCATGACCTACCGCGACGTCGCGCGTGCGCTCGACGTCTCCGAGACCAGCGTGAAGCGGCTGTTCGCCAGCGGCCGCTTTACGCTGGAGCGTGTCGTGGAGATATCCCAACTGCTCGGCTACACGCTGGCCGAGCTCGTGCAGGAGGCGTCCGCGTCGGCGCCGAGGCTGCACGTGCTGACCGAGCAGCAGGAGGCACTGCTGGTGTCGGACGACAAACTGCTGCTCGTTGCCGTCTGCGCGATCAACTACTGGACCGTGCAGGACATCGTGTCGGCCTATCAGGTGACGAAGGCCGAGTGCGTGAAATACCTGCTGATGCTCGACCGGATGAACGTCGTCGCGCTGTTGCCGGGCGACCGGATTCGCGTGCGCGTCGCGCGCGATTTCGACTGGCTGCCGGGTGGGCCGATCCGCCGGTACTTCCATGCGCACGCACTCGGCGATTTCCTCGACAGCCGCTTCGACGGGCAAGGCGAGACGATGACGTTCTCGCAGGGGATGCTGACGGAGGCCGCCTCCGCGGAGCTCGAACTGGAGCTGCGCCGGCTGCGCAGCAAGGCGGCCGCGCTGCATGCGGAATCGTCGTCCGCACCGCTCGCGCAAAAGCACGGCACCAGCTTGCTGATCGCGAAGCGGATGTGGGAGCCGGCCGGTTTCCAGGCACTGCGGCGTCATGCGTGACGCATCGTCGAGTGCTTGGGACTATTCGAAAAGTTATGCAAAATGGCATTTCATCGTCAATCGCATAACCACTCGTTATGAATAACCGTATCGCCGACGGCCGCGTCAAGTTCCGGCACTTGCAGTGCTTTCTCGCGGTCGCGCAGTTGGGCGGCGTGCAGAAGGCGGCCGAGAGCCTGTCGATCACGCAGCCGGCCGTTTCGAAGACGATCGCCGAGCTGGAGGCGATCCTCGGCGTGAAGCTGTTCGAGCGCGGCCGGCAGGGTGCGCAGCCGACTCGCGAGGCGCAACTGTTCATGCCGCACGCGAGCGCGTGCGTACTGGCGCTGCGGCAAGGCGTCGGGCTGCTCGCGCGCGAAGGCGGGGCCGCCGCGGCGACGCTGGAAATAGGGATGCTGCCGACCGTCGCGGCATCGCTCGCGCCCGCGTTGATGAAGGCGCTCGCCGAGCGCTGGCCGCGCGTCGTCGTGCGGATCGCGACGGCCGCGAACGCCGATCTGCTCGAGCGCCTGAAGTCCGGTGCGATCGAGTGCGCAATCGGACGGCTGTCGGAACCGGAGCGCATGATCGGGCTCGCGTTCGAGCAGTTGTACAACGAGCCGCTCGTCGCCGTCGTGCGCGCCGGGCATCCGTTGCTCTCGAGTGCGGCGCCGGCGGCCGAGCTTGCGCGCTATCCGGTCGTGCTGCCGCCATTCGGCACGCTGATCCGCCAGTCGGCCGAGCAACTGCTCGGCGCTTGCGGCGTGCCGCCGCTGGATTCGTTCATCGAGGTGTTGTCGGTATCGGTCGCGCGAGCGCTGGCGCTCGAGAACGACGCGGTCTGGTTCGTGCCGCTCTATGCGGCCGAATACGACCTGTCGGCCGGGGCGCTGGCACGCCTGCCGCTGCCGTCGGCGGGCACCGACGAGCCGGTCGGGCTCGTGCTGCGCACCGATGCGCAGCCGTCGCCGGTCGCGCGGACGCTGATCGACGCCGTGCGCGACATCGCCAGGTCGCGGTTCGGCGAAACGCGTGCCGGCGGCACGTCACGCGCGGCGCGCAAGCCGGTTCGTCGCGACGATTGACCCGGTGGACCGGGCGGCAAGCGCGGTCCGGGCCCGTTCACGGCTACTGACTGGATTGGCCATCTGGTCAGTAGCCGACCTCGTGGTGCTTGGCATATCGTACCGATTTTGATACGATGGGTGTCAGGACGATGACGAGACAGCAGATCCAGGTCACGCTCGGCGTGCGGTTCTTCCAGACGGCCCGTGGCAACGAGCCGGTGCGCGAATGGCTGAAGGCGCTCGGGCATGCGGAGCGAAGGGCGATCGGCGAAGAGATCAAGACCGTTCAACTCGGCTGGCCGCTCGGCATGCCGCTGGTCCGGAAGATGGCACAGGATCTGTGGGAGATCCGCGTGATGCTGCCGGGGCGGAGCGCCCGCGTGCTGTTTACGGTCGTCGGCGACACGATGGTCCTGCTGCACGGCTTCTTCAAGCAGTCGCGGGCCACGCCGTCGGACGATCTCGATGTCACCGTCGCGCGCCTGAAAGCGCTGATGCGCGCCATCTGAATTTCCCGGTTGCGCCGGAACGCACCGTCTTCGACGGTCAGGCTGCCGGCAACGCCATGCACTGGAGTACCCATGACGACCACGAACAATCCGCATATCGGCAGCGATTTCGATACCTTCCTCGAGGAGGACGGCAATCTCGAAGCGGCCACCGCCACCGCGATCAAGCGCGTGATCGCCTGGCAGATCGGGCAGGAAATGAAGGCGCAGCACATCACGAAAACCGCGATGGCCGCGCGGATGAAAACCAGCCGCGCCGCGCTCAACCGTCTGCTCGACGAAACCGACACGAGCCTCACGCTGGCCACGCTCGCGAGCGCGGCCGCCGCGCTCGGCAAACGGCTCAGTTTCGAGCTGGTGCCAGCCTGACGGGCACGAAGAACCGGCGGACGGCCGAGGCTGAGCTTTTACGCGTGATGCGCGCGGCGGAGTGGCCGGCAATCCGTCCAGCGGTTCGGCCAGCGGTTCGATCATGATCAGCCCGCGCGTCCCCGCACGTGGGCAGGTGTCGGCCCGCGCGCACCTGCCGGGTCACTGACGCGGCCCGGCCACCTGCAGATAGAGCAGCGCACCGCCCGCGAGCAGCAAAGGGCACAGGATGTACCAGCCGGTCGTCAGGAACAGCCCGGCCACCGCGACCAGCGAAACCCACGCACAACGGTATGCGATGCCGCCGCGCGGCAGCAGTTTCAGCGCGGCGGCCGCGCCGAGCCCGTACACCATCACGAAGCATCCGGACGTGACGAGCACGAGCGGCTTCGGCCCGACGTCCGACAGCGTCGTCGCCGCCAGGGCGACTACCGCGAGCAGGGCGATCACGGCGAGGCTGCGGCGCGGGACGCCGCCGACCTGGCTGCCTTGCGCGAGCCA
>NZ_JAAGPG010000340.1:0-238 GCF_017104665.1 Burkholderia sp. Se-20378
GAAAAAAAAAAACCCCCCCCCCCCCCCCCCCCGCCCCGCAGCACCAGCACCGACCGCCAGAATCAGCTCCGACCAGACATAAGCTCGGTGTCAGCGCCCGTGGAGCCGGCAGCCGGCAGGCCGCTAACATCCAACTCGCATCGACCGCCGCGACGCGAGACTCCGACGGCCCCGCGCGCGCACCAACCCGCCCAACGTACCGCATGTACAGACCGCCACGAGCTCCGACTAGCACCAG
>NZ_JAAGPG010000341.1:0-8894 GCF_017104665.1 Burkholderia sp. Se-20378
GAACGCGACCACGGCGATCGCGGCTATCGCCACCGCAAGCATCGTCATCACCGCGACTGGGACTGATCGCCGCTGGCGCGGCTCGGTGCGTGAACCGCGCACCGGCGCGCCGACGGCGTCGGCACCCGACGCGAGATTCGGCCCGGCGGCCTGCCGGGTCGTCATCGCCGGCCAGACCGGCGAACACCTTCCGGCTTCCCCAGCCGCGGCCAGATGCCCGATCGATGGGCCGGCAAGTTTCCCTCCTCGCTGTATTTCCCCGTTTTCCGACTACACCGCCTCTCGCGACTGAATGCGTGCGACTCGTGGCGATACCGTTCGTGTTCCGTTCGATTCCCGTTGGCCCATTCTCCGGCCGGACGATGGCTCATGATTGGCGCGGTGCTGCTTGCTGCCGTGCGCACGTCGTCGGGCTCCAATCTGCGTAACCGGATGTATTGCGAACCGCGTGTGTCGCTGCGGCTGCTGCGTTTTTTCACCTACCTTTCTAGCGTCCCGGTGAACGTGCGCGTTGCTGCGTCCGTCAGGATTTCCCTGATAGCCAGACCGTCGCGACATGCTTCCTCACCGCATATCGCGGGTGCCGGCGGGTAGTGGGAAATCGAATGGAATCCATCGCAACATTTAATTGGTCGATTGCGAACGACTTCGCTATCGTCGGCGATGCTCGCGTACGGCATCGCACCGTGCCGCTGGCCGCGCCTCGCCGCATGATCGCGAGCGCCACGGCCCGGTCGCCGGCCCCACAAGCATGGGCCGCCGCGTCCGAAGAACCGGACGAACCCGTCGCGAAGCCTGGCCGACCGAACGAAGGCGCATGCGCCTTCAAGCCACCCCGGCAACGACGTCCCGCCGCCGCCTGCGTGCCCCACGCGCATGTGTGCCGCCCGATGTCGTTGGTGCCCGGGGCCGGACCAACCCATTGCCTGGATGCACTATGTCTAAGACAACGTATTACGCGCCGCATGGCGGCCACCCGCCGCAGACCGATCTGCTGACCGATCGCGCGATGTTCACCGAGGCGTACGCGGTGATCCCGAAGGGTGTGATGCGCGACATCGTCACGAGCTGGCTGCCGTTCTGGACGAACACGCGCCTGTGGGTGATCGCTCGCCCACTGTCGGGTTTCGCGGAAACCTTCTCGCAGTACATCGTCGAAGTGAACCCGGGCGGCGGCAGCGACAAGCCCGAGCAGGACAAGAACGCCGAAGCCGTGCTGTTCGTCGTCGAAGGTGAAGCCGAGCTGACGCTGCAAGGCACGAAGCACGTGCTGAAGCCGGGCGGCTACGCGTTCATTCCGCCGGGCGCGGACTGGACGCTGCACAACGTCAGCGATGCCGCGGTGCGTTTCCACTGGGTGCGCAAGCACTACCAGGCCGTCGACGGCATTCCGCTGCCGGAAGCCTTCGTGACCAACGAGCAAGACGTCGAGCCGATCCCGATGCCGGGCACCAACGGTGCATGGGTGACGACGCGCTTCGTCGACATGAGCGACATGCGTCACGACATGCACGTGAACATCGTGACGTTCGAGCCGGGCGGCGTGATTCCGTTCGCTGAAACGCACGTGATGGAGCACGGGTTGTATGTGCTGGAAGGGAAGGCTGTTTATCGACTGAACCAGGACTGGGTCGAGGTCGAAGCGGGCGACTTCATGTGGCTGCGCGCGTTCTGCCCGCAGGCATGCTATTCGGGTGGCCCTGGCCGCTTCCGTTACCTGCTGTACAAAGATGTGAACCGTCACATGAACCTGTTGCTGAACCCGGCGCGTTAAGCGTCGAGCAAGCAGTTGGATGTGGAAGCCCGCCGGCGGATGCCGGCGGGCTTTTTTTTTAGGTTCTTCGTGAGAGTCGCTTGCCGACCTATTGCCGACGGTCGGCTCGTCAGACGCGCTACGGCAGATATCAGCGCCAAACGGTCGATCGGTACGGCCACTCGCGGACAAGTAATCGGTGCGGACACCTATCGTCTTGCCGATACGGCGGCGTCCGCGATCGCGTTTCTCGCCGGCTGTGGCGAACGTCAGCACGCCAGCACCAGAGTTCACCTGAGCGGCGACCGACGCGGGCATGAAACAGCCTGACTGCGGGCCGGCAATCGCACCCATGATTAGATGGATGATTGCGAGCGTTTCGTCGCGAGGTGCGAGGATGCAGGCAGCGACTCGGTTGCCGGTGTCGCGCAGGGAAGCTGCTCGCTCACTACCACCTTCCCGTTTAAGCGGCGTCGTTCCTCGTCTTTGGTCGACCTCCGGGAGCGTAGCTGCGCAGGCATCTGGCTCATGTCGAGGCGCGCGAGAATGGCGTCACGCTACACGCTTGCGGCGCGCATCGTTGGCCTTTGCCTGCGCTGTGCTCCTGGCTCGTGAGCAATACCGGTGACGCCACGATGCGCCGGCAACCAGCCCGCTTCCGGGACGCCCGTTTCATCCCTGTCGATGGCTGTTGCATTTCGCGCGTCAGGGCTTCACTTCATGCCGCCGACGATCCGCTCCATTTCCGCCTCACCGAAAGCACGCATACTGACGGTTCGAACATTGCCTAATTGCGCCACCATCAGTCCCAGCCGCGTCGCGGTTTCGTCGTCGGGCGCATCGAGTGTCGCGACGATGTCGTATGGCCCAAGTGTCCAGTTGAGCGAGCTGACGGTGACGCCCATCGCCCGCGCCCCTTCCTGAAACGATTTCGCTCGCTGGACCGTGTCTTTCACTGACTGCATGCCTTGGTCGGTCCAATTCATCAATACGATGTATGTCGCCATATTGCCTCCGATGGTTAAGGAGCCCATCCACGTTCTCCCGTCCATACACGGGACGAACTTCACCGACCGGCCACAAGCGTTTGCGGCAGGTGCAGCTTTCGTTTACCCCGGGATTCGTCGGACATGTGCATTGCTGACGCACGCATGCCCTTGATCAATCGGCAACGTAAACAGTATAGAAAGCGAATCAGCCGCCAGCGGGCCAATGATTGCGCTGTGTGCGATACCCGCGTCACCGCGGATCGCATGTCAAGTCAGCGCAGGTATCGAGGTGAAGAGAATGAGCGCAACCGGAACGGTGGAACCGGGTTACTCGGTTCCACCGCATGACGCGCGGCGAGATTCATCTCGCGCCTGAGATCGGCGCAGGGTGCCGGCCTTTCGCGAAATCTCTCGTCAACACGGCGATTGAGCGACGCGCTACCGTCGACGTCCAGCGATCGTTTGCGAAGCATGCGCCGACGTCCGAGCGTCCTGACCTCGGAACTCGCGAGTGACTCATCATGACCGAGAGGCGTCGGTCCTCCCCGCACTCCCTGGGAATTCGTGATGAGCCAAGCTTTTATGGGCGATGTGTATTGCTACAGGCCGAGTGCGGCGGTCGCAAGCCTAGCGACCCGCAACCGCGTATCGGGCAGCAGCCCGTCCTCGATCAACCACACCGCCGACAAGCCCGACCACGCGAGAATCCACTGCAGCAGCCGGTGCCGGTCGAGCTGCGCGGCGTCGGCCACGACCGTGACGCGTTGCTCGAAGCGTACGGGTTCGACCGCAATATCGTGCGTGGGATTGCAGAACAGGTTCGCGTAGTCGAACGCGCGATCGCCGCGCAGCCCTTTCGGATCGATCGCACGCCAGCCGCGTTCGCCGAATTGGAGGATGTTGCCGTGATGGATGTCGCCGTGCAGGACGACTTCGTCGACGGGCGCTTCGGCCAGCAACCGGTGCGCGACCGTAGCCGCGCGACGAAGCACGTCGCTGCCTGAGGCATCCGACAGCAGCGCACGGAACCAGTCGTGCAACGGAACGACAGAGGGCCGCTCCGGCACACGATGCGCATGCAGCCGCGCAACGACATCGCACGCGATACGCATCGCATCGTCGTCATGCCCTGATGCCGAAAAACCGGCCAGCGTCGGTTCCGGCCGCGCCCGTTCGAGCAGGACTGCATCGCCGTCGTGCTGCCACACCTGCGCGGCGCCATGCCCGTTCCACCAGGTCATCAGCGCATTGCCGCGACGCTCTTCGTCACACGTGGCGACCTTCAACATTGCCGGCCGCGATTGCCAGACGACCGGCAGCAGGCCACCGCTCGCGGTCAGGATCGGGCCGCCATCGGGAACGAGGCCCCACAGGCCGAGGTATCGATCGAACATCACACGATGCTACAGCCGAACCGGATCGCGCGCAGCGCGGTTCGCCCGATGGTGCGACACGCGGTCGCAGATGCGACCTGAACGGCTCCGGCGCACTTTCCTAAATAAAATTTAGCCAGCCCAACTTTGGCTAAAGAATGTTCCGGTTTCGCGCCATCCCTTCGACAATGCGCGCCTTTCGTGACTGTCGGTGCCTCTCGCGCATCGGCCGTCGCAGCATCGAAGAAGGAGCCCGACATGACCGACCACACCGCATCCCCGCCACCCCCGCCCGCACCGCCGCCACGCCGTCGCCGCGTGTGGCGCACGCTTGCGGGCGCGCTGCTCGGCCTGACGGTTGCATGCGCGGGCATCGGCGCGTGGACGATCCAGCGCATCTGGACGCAGTTGCCGTCCGTCGAGCACCTCGCCGTCTATCGTCCCGCGCAGCCGCTGCGGATCTTCTCGCGCGACGGCGACCTGCTGGCCGAATACGGCGTCGAGCGGCGCGAGTTCGTGCCGCTCGAACGCATCCCGCCGCTGATGCGGCAGGCGCTGCTCGCGGCCGAGGACGCGAAGTTCTACCAGCACGGCGCGGTCGATTTCAACGGCCTTGCGCGCGCGACGTTCGCGAACGTCGTAACGGGGCAGCCGGGGCAGGGCGGCAGCACGATCACGATGCAGGTCGCACGCAACTTCTACCTGACGCGCGACAAGGTGCTGAGCCGCAAGCTCGCCGAGATCCTGATGGCGACCAAGCTCGAACGCGAATACAGCAAGGACAAGCTGCTCGAGCTGTACATGAATGAGATCTATCTGGGCGAGCGCGCGTACGGTTTCGCGGCGGCCGCGAACGTGTATTTCGGCAAGCCGCTCGACGCGCTGAGCGCGGGCGAGGCGGCCGTGCTCGCGGGGCTGCCGAAGGCGCCTTCCGCGTTCAACCCGGTCGTCAATCCGGCACGCGCGACCGCGCGGCGCAACTACGTGCTCGGCCGCATGCATGCGCTCGGCCAGCTCGACGACGCGACGTATCACGCGGCCGTCGATGCGCCGATCGCGCTGGCGACCACGCCGCCGCCGGGGATCATCGCGGCGCCGTACGTTGCCGAGCGCGCGCGCCGGATGATGGTCGAGCGTTTTCACGACGAGGCCTATACGCTCGGCCTCGACGTGACGACGACGATCTCGATGCGCGACCAGCGCGCGGCCGAATCGTCGCTTGCCCGCACGCTGAGCCGTCAGCCGCGCGCGAAGCGCGATGCGCGCAACGGGCTCGAAGGCGCGCTCGTGTCGCTCGACGCGGCAACGGGCGACATGCTCGCACTCGTCGGCGGCGCGGATTTCAACCGCAACGTGTTCGACCATGCGCTGCAGGCGTATCGCCAGCCGGGCTCGAGCTTCAAGCCGTTCGTCTATTCGGCGGCGCTGGAAAAAGGCTACTTCCCGGGCGTGCTCGTCGACGATACGCAGCGCACGCTCACGCATGAGGAAACCGGCGCGCGGCCGTGGCGTCCGCGCAATTTCGCCAACAACTACGAGGGTTTCATCCCGGTGCGGCGCGGGCTCATGCGCTCGAAGAACCTCGTCGCGGTCAGCCTGATGCAGGCCACCGACGCGCGCTACGTGCAGCAGCACGCGGTGCATTTCGGCTTCGACGCGCAGCGCAATCCGGCGTCGCTGCCGCTCGCGCTCGGCGCGGGCGCCGTGACGCCGCTCGAACTGGCAAGCGCGTACAGCGTGTTCGCGAACGGCGGCACGCGGATGGAGCCGCGCCTGATCCTGTCGGTGAAGCAGCGTCACGGTGGCGCGATATACGAAGCGACGGCGCCGGCAGGCGAGCGCGTCGTGTCGGCGCGCAACGCGTTCGTGATGGACAGCATGCTGCGCGACGTCGTGAAGTCCGGCACCGCGCGCGGCGCGCTTGCGCTGCGCCGCGACGACGCGGCCGGCAAGACGGGCACGTCGAACGGGTCGAAGGACGTCTGGTTCGCCGGCTACTCGTCGGGCATCGTCGCGGTCGCGTGGCTCGGCTACGACACGCCTCGCCCGATGGGGCGTGCGACTGGCGCGTCGCTGGCGCTGCCGGTCTGGCTCGACTACATGAAGACGGCCGTCGACGGGCGTACGCCGGTCGAGGCGACGCCGCCGCAGGACGTCGCGCTCGTCGACGGCGACTTCGTCTACGCCGAATACACGCGCGGCACGTGCACGGCCGACGTGCCGTCGTACATCCGCAGCCGCTTCGCGTGCGGCGGGGCCAGGGCGGCCGATGCGTCCGACGCGCCGGGCAACAACGGCAAGCCCGCCGAGCCGATGCCTGGCGCGGTCGATGCGGCCGAGCGCGAACGCGTGCTCGACCTGTTCCGGACGGATGACTGACGCGCACCATGCATACGCTTTATCTGATTGCAATCGTCGCGGAAGCGATGTCGGGGGCGCTGATGGGCATGCGCCGCGGGATGGACCGCTTCGGGCTCGCGCTGGTCGGCGCGGTGACGGCGCTCGGCGGCGGCACTGTCCGAGACGTGCTGCTCGGCCACTATCCGCTCGGCTGGATCGCGCACCCTGAGTATCTGGTGATCACGCTCGTCGCGGCGACCGTCGCGTCGTGGGTCGCACGGCATGTCTCGCGGATGAAGACACTGTTCGTCACCGTCGACGCGATCGGCCTCGCGGCGTTCACGATCATCGGCTGCGACATCGGCGCGTCGACGGGCGCTGTGCCGATCATCGTCGTGTTGGCCGGCGCGATCACGGGCGTCTGCGGCGGGATGCTGCGCGACCTGCTGTGTAACGAGATGCCGCTGATCCTGCGCGAGGAGCTGTATGCGAGCGTCGCGTTTGTTACGGGCGCGCTCTACGTCGGGATGCAGTACCTTGGCATCGATGCGGGCTTCGCGACGGTCGTCGCGCTGGCGGCCGGGTTCTCGATGCGGATGCTCGCCGTGCGGCTCGGATGGAAGATGCGGACGTTCGGCGCGGCGGATCTCGAGCATTGAGCCGGGGGGGGGGCCACCCGCACGGCGATAGGGGGCGCGAGCGGTACCGGCCCCGGGCGGTCGGGTGAGCGCCCGGGCCGGACGGAACGTCAGTCGGCCTGCATCACCTGGAAGACGTTGCCTTCGGGATCGATGCCGTCGTACATCGTGTACGCGAATCCGTCATAGCGCTTGAGATCGCGCACCGTCACGCCGTTGCCGGCCAGCCGGGCGCGATGCGTGCCGATGTCCTGGCCGATCGAGAACACGAGCTTCATGTGACTGGCTTCCGCGCGCGCTTCCGGATCAGCAGGTACCGCATGGCGGAACGCCGGGCCGGCGAGATGCAGTGCCAGCTCGATGGCGCCTGCACCGAGCACGACCCACTCGTTTTCGATTTCCTCGATGACGGGCAGATCGAAATACTGTTGGTAGAACGACTTGAGCGATGCGACGTCCTGAACGTACAGGATGATGCGGGTCATCGGAAGCGGCACGTGAGTCTCCTTGAAGGGGATGCGCGAAGCGCGATTGATGCGTTGTTAAAGTCGTTGCTATCGATCGGGCATGACATCGCACGACGCAATACTCATGCGATACGCGCCCGCACTACGCGGGCACCATCACCGGCGGCGCACCGTCGCAGGTTTCCACCATCTTCACCGCGAATCCGTAGCACTGCGCGATATGGGCCGGCGTCATCACGTCGCGCGGCGTGCCGTGCGCGACGATCGTGCCGTCGGCGAGCATCGCGATCGTATCCGCATGCCGTGCGGCGAGATTCGGATCATGCACGATCGCGAGCACGCCGAGCTGCCATTCGCGTGCAACGGCGCGCACGGTTTCGAGCAGGCGGTGCTGATGCGAGAGATCGAGCGCGGCGGTCGGCTCGTCGAGCAGCAGGTAGCGCGGGCCGCTTTCCGTCGCTTCGTCATCCGGCCACAGCTGCGCGAGCACACGGGCGAACTGCACGCGTGCGAGTTCGCCGCCCGACAGCGTCGTGACGTCGCGGCCGACGAGCGCATCGGCGCCCGCGCGTTCGAGCGCGCACCACGCGATGTCGCGGTCCCGGTGCGACGTCGCGCCAGTGCGCCGTGCATGCGGATAGCGGCCGAGCAGCACGATTTCGTCAACGCTGAACGGGAACGCCGGCTGCGCGGCCTGCGGCAGCACCGCGCGCAGGCACGCCAGTCGCGGCGCGTCGATACGCGCGAGCGGTTCGCCGTTCAGCGTGATGTCGCCGGTCACGCGTACGCCGTTCGGCGCGACGCCACCGGTGAGTTCGCCGGCGAAGGTCTTCAGCAGCGTGCTCTTGCCGGCACCGTTGCGGCCGAGCAGGGCGGTCACGCGGCCGGGTTCGATCGACAGCGACAGGTCGCGCAGAATCGCATTGTGTCGACGGGCGACGTCGAGGTGATGGGCGGTCAGCATGATCGTCGTAAAAGAAGGGTTAGCCGCCGAGCGCGCCGCGACTCTTCCACAGCAGCGCGAGAAAGAACGGCGCGCCGAGCAGTGCGGTCAGCACGCCGAGCGGAATTTCCGCGGGTGCGGCAACGGTACGTGCGGCGAGATCGGCGGCGAGCGTCAGCAGCGCGCCGAGCAGTGCGGCGCCGGGCAGCACGATCCGCTGATCGGGGCCGCACGCGAGGCGCACGCAATGCGGCGCGACGAGCCCGATGAAGCCGATGATGCCCGCGCACGACACCAGCGCGCCGACCGCAAGCGCGACCGCGACGAGCACGCGCCGCTTCAGCCGCTGCACGGGCACGCCGAGGTGCAGCGCCTCGGTTTCGCCGAGCTG
>NZ_JAAGPG010000342.1:0-266 GCF_017104665.1 Burkholderia sp. Se-20378
AAGCGTGGAGAGTTCGGTGGTCGCGGGATCATTAAAAAAAAAAAAAAAAAAAAACTATCAGCCACTTCAACAGCGATGCACTAATCAACGCCCATAGTAAGAACACAAGTGTCATCCTGACAGACCACACTAGCTACCAAGATCCAATATCACAACATATCACTGCGCCGTACAACTAGTTATCTTACAACCCTATATCCCTTCATAATCACTACCACCACACCACACCAACTCAACCAGCAGTAACAACAATAATCCTATGACAC
>NZ_JAAGPG010000343.1:0-9177 GCF_017104665.1 Burkholderia sp. Se-20378
TCGTATTCACCGGGCCGGCCGTCGTATCGTCGTCGAACCAGCGTGCGGTGACCGTCTTGGTCTGCGTGTAGAACTGCACGACCTGCTTGCCGTACGGGCCGAGATCGCCGAGCTTCGAGCCGCGCGAACCCGTGAAGCTGAAGTAGGGCACCGGCACCGGAATCGGGATGT
This sequence comes from Burkholderia sp. Se-20378, assembly GCF_017104665.1. Lineage (NCBI taxonomy): Bacteria > Pseudomonadati > Pseudomonadota > Betaproteobacteria > Burkholderiales > Burkholderiaceae > Burkholderia > Burkholderia sp. Se-20378. Next base: position 172 of record NZ_JAAGPG010000343.1, read on the forward strand.
TGATGCCGACCTGGCCGATGTCGATCTCGCTCTGGAACTTGCGCGCAGCCGCGCCGCTCTGCGTGAACAGGCCCACGCCGTTGCCCATCGGGTTACGGTTGACGAGCGCGATCGCTTCGTCGAGCGTGTCGGCTTCGAGCACGACCACCACCGGCCCGAAGATTTCTTCCGTGTAGATCGACATGTCGGTCGTCACGCCCGAGAAGATCGTCGGGCCGACGAAGTTGCCCTGCTCGTAGCCGGGCACCTTCACGTTGCGGCCGTCGAGCAACAGCGTCGCGCCTTCCTTCACGCCCGCGTCGATCAGCGACAGGATGCGTTCCTTCGCGGCCTTCGACACGACCGGCCCGACGTCCGTGCCGGCTTCCGCGCCCGCATTGACCTTGAGCGCCTTCGCCTTTTCGACGAGCTCCGGCAGCCAGTCGCGCGCCTTGCCGACCAGCACGACGACCGACGTCGCCATGCAGCGCTGGCCGGCCGCGCCGAAGCCCGCGCCGACGAGTGCGTTGATCGACTGCTCGCGGTGCGCATCGGGCAGCACGACCGCGTGGTTCTTCGCGCCCATCATCGACTGCACGCGCTTGCCGTGCTGGCTGCCGAGGTTGTACACGTGGGTGCCGACCCGCGTCGAGCCGACGAACGAGATCGCCTTGATGTCCGGGTGCGTGCAGAGGCGGTCGACCACCGTCTTGCCGCCGTGCACGACGTTCAGCACGCCTTGCGGCACGCCGGCCTCGATCGCGAGCTCGACGAGCTGCATCGTCGACAGCGGATCCTGCTCCGACGGCTTCAGCACGAACGTGTTGCCGCAGACGATCGCCATCGGGAACATCCACAGCGGAATCATGCCGGGGAAGTTGAACGGCGTGATGCCCGCGCACACGCCGATCGGCTGGCGCAGCGTGTAGGTATCGACGCCGCCCGCGACGTTCTCCGCGAATTCGCCTTGCTGCAGCGTGCCGATCGAGCAGGCATGCTCGACCACTTCGAGGCCGCGGAAGATGTCGCCCTGCGCGTCGGGCAGCGTCTTGCCTTGCTCGGCCGTCAGCGTGTGCGCGATCCGTTCGAGATTGCGGCGCACGAGATCCTGGAACTTCAGCATGATGCGCAGCCGCGCGCCGATCGGCGTCGTCTTCCACGTCTGGAACGCGCGCTGCGCGGACGCGATCGCGGCGTCGACCTCGTCGAGCGTCGCAAACGGCACGCGGCCGATCACTTCCTGCGTCGCGGGGTTGACGATGTCGCCCCATTCGGCGCTTTGCGATTCGACGAACGCGCCGTCGATCAGCAGCTTGGCGGTGGGCAGGGCGAGGGTGGTCTGGGGAACTGCGGCGTTCATGGATGTCTCCGTAAAGCGGTGTGACGATGAAAAGGGTGTCTGCTTCCGCCGCGCGTCCATGCGCGGCGGGCAGCAGGCTGAACTGAAATCGATCGAATGCAGGCCGGCATGCTCACGTGCGTGCCGGGCGCATCAGTGCGGTACACACGAGCGCGAACACGCCGAAGCCGACGAGGTACGCGATCACGTAGTGCGGCTGGCCGCCGCCGGCCTTGAGCAGCGACGTCGCGATCATCGGCGCGAAGCCGCCGCCGATCACGCCGGCGAGCTGCACCGACAGCGAGATGCCGCTGTAGCGGATTTCCGCCGGGAACTGCTGCGCGAACAGCAGCGATTCCGGCGCATAGAGGATCGGGAACACGACGCCGAGGCCGAGCACGATCGCCCACCACGCGTACGACGTCTGCTGCGTGCCGAGCATCATGAAGAACGGTGCGGCGAACATGCACATCAGCACGAGGCCGATCGCGAACATCCGGCGCTGGCCGATGCGGTCGCTCAGGTGGCCGCACAGCGGCATCGTGACGAGCGACAGCGCCGCGCCGGCCGTGATCGCGTGCAGCATCTCGGCCTTCGGCAGATGCAGCTGCTGCGTCGCGTACGCGAGTGCGAACGTGACGACCATGTAGAACCACGTGTTCTCGGCGGCGCGGGCGCCGACGATCGTCAGCACCTCGCGCGGATGGCGGCGCAGCGCGGCCGTCACCGGCGACTTCTCGGCCTTGCCCTGGCGCTGCATCTTCTCGAAGTCGGGCGATTCGGGCACCTTCGCGCGGATGAACCAGCCGAGGCCGACGAGCGCGATGCTTGCGAGGAACGGCACGCGCCAGCCCCACGACAGCATGTCGGCTTCCGGCAATGCGGCCACCGCGGCCATCGCGACCGACGACAGGATCAGGCCGAGCCCGACGCCCGTCTGCGGCAGGCTGCCGAACAGCCCCTTGCGGCCTTTCGGCGCGTGTTCGACGGCCATCAGCACCGCGCCGCCCCATTCGCCGCCGACGGCCATCCCCTGCAGGAAGCGCATCGCGATCAGCAGCGCGGCGGACCAGTAGCCGATGCTGTCGTACGACGGGATCAGCCCGATGATCATGCTCGGCACGCCCATCAGCAGCAGCGTGATCATCAGCATCGACTTGCGGCCGATGCGGTCGCCGAAGTGGCCGAACACGATGCCGCCCATCGGCCGGCCGATGAAGCCCACCGCAAACGTGCCGAATGCGGCGAGCGTGCCGACGACCGGGTCCAGCGACGGGAAGAAGATGCGGTTGAAGACGAGCGCGGCGGCCGTGCCGTAGAGGAAGAAGTCGTACCACTCGATCGTGGTGCCGGCCATGCTGGCCCAGCCGGCCAGCAGGTAGTGCTTCGCGGTGCGCTCGGGCGCCGGCGCCGCGACTGTCGCATGCTCATCGAGGGTGGATCGCGTCTGCATGGTGTCTCCGTGGTGGTGCCGCGGCTCGTGGTCCGCAGGTCACGGTCGAGTATAGTTATGCGCGGATTCATCATGTACCGATAAAGAAACCGGTTGGATGTGCATTTATGCATATCGACGGCCGGCCCGGAGACTTCAGCCCCTTTTTATCTCGCTCATGCGACACGCCACCGAGCCGGTTTCCGGCAACCTGAACTGGGACGACCTGCGCTTTTTCCTCGAAGTCGCGCGCACGCAGCGCGCGAGCGGCGCCGCGAAGCGGCTGGGCGTCGACTACACGACCGTCGCGCGGCGCATTCGCGCGCTCGAGGCCGCGATGGGCACGCTGCTGTTCGACAAGTCGCGCTCCGGCGGCTTCACGCTGACGGCCGAAGGGCAGCGGCTCGTCGCCTATGCGGACGCGATGGAGACGACCGTGCAGTCCGCGTGCGACCAGGTCGCGAACACGGGCGAGGCGCTGTCGGGCCACGTGCGGATCGGGTCGACGGAAGGGTTCGGCTGCTTTTTCCTCGCGCCGCAGCTCGCGCAGTTTCGCGCCGAGCATCCGCACGTGACGGTCGACCTGCTGCCAGTGCCGCATTTCGTCAACCTGCCCAAGCGCGAGGCGGACCTGGCGATCACGCTCGAGCGGCCCGAGCGCGGCCCTTACGTGGTCACCAAGTTGTGCGACTACCAGCTGCGGCTCTATGCGACGCGCGACTATCTCGCGAACCACGCGCCGATTACCTGCACGGACGATCTCGCGCAGCACGCGTTCATCAGCTACGTCGACGATCTCGCGTTCAGCAACGAACTGCTGTACCTGGACCGCGCGGTGCCGGGCGCGACGGCCGGGCTGCGCACGACGAGCGTGATCGCGCAGTATTTCGCGGCGCTGCAGGGCGGCGGGCTCGCGATCCTGCCGTGCTTCATGGCGGCCACGCAGCCGGCGCTCGTGCCGGTGCTGCCGGACGACGTGGTCGTCACGCGGTGTTTCTGGCTGACGTGCCGCGAGGATCTGCGCAAGCTGCGGCGCGTGACCGCGCTGTGGGATTACCTGCGGGCGGCGGCGGACGCGAATCGCGCGCTGCTGTCGGGCGAATCGGGGACGCTGAGGTTCGTCGGCGAGCCGGAATAGCGCGTGACGTGGCCGCGGCGAAGGCGGCTGTGCGGTTCATTGCACGAACACGACCCGGCGGCGAACCTGCCGGCAAGCGAAGCATTGAAGCATCGGGGAACCGGGGGCAAGACAGATGGCATTGACGCATGCGGGCAAGGTCTTCGTGGTGTGTGTGGCGGTCTTTGCCGCGGCCGCTTATTGGCTCGCGTCGCGTATGGTGCGCCGCCAGTCCGGCGGCAAGCGCGGTGCGAAGGGGGCGCCGAATCGCGGCGCGGTCGCGTTCTGGTGGCTCGTGTGTTTTTGCCTGGTGTCGCTGTTCTTCCCGTTCGCGTACTGGATCGGCGACGAGTTCTACGTTCTGGCCGTCTCGCCGAAATACGAGGCGACCGTCGTGTCCTACACGTCCGAGTGGGATACCTGCGAGCGCCGCGACAGCGACGGGCGGACCGAACGGTATCGGTGCCTGAAATACACGTCGATACTGGAAGCCGCGCTGCCCGACGGCAAGCGCGTGGTGATGCCGGGCAATGTCCGTTCCGGCGGCGCACCGGAAATCGGCGAGCGGATCGATGTCGTGTGGCCGCCCGGTGCGGATCAATGGCACGAACGCAGCGTGCGCAGCGTCGGCCTGCTGGCCGGCGGCGCGGTGATGGTCGCGATGATCGGGTACTTCATTTACCTGATCGCGGCGTACGGCGCCGGCCGCAACATCGACCGCGCGGCGCGCTTCGGCGTGGCGGCGGTGATGAACGGGCTCGTGCCGCTCGGCGCGCTGCTGATGGAAATCGGGCTCCTGAGCGTGCCTTACCGCTACTGGTTGAAGGGGAATCCGGAGGCGTGGCCGGTGTGGGTGCTGGCGCTCTGCCTGCTGTTCGCGCTCTCGCTGCTGCCGTTGCTGCTCACCTACGCGCGAACCGCCTGGCGCGCGGTCGTGAAGTAACGGAGGCGGCGGGGCGGTTGTGCCATGATGTGCGAACCGGCAACCGCCAGGAGACGGTCGTGGAAATTCATTCGCAGTGGACGTTCGATTGCCGGCCCGAGCATGTCTGGCCGCATTTCCTCCATGCCCGGATGGACGACACGCGGCCGTTGCTGTTCCGCCTCGGCGTGCCGAAGCCGGTCAGTTGCCGCGTGCTCGAAGGCGTACCGGCCGTCGGCAACACGCGGCAGTGCACGACCGATCGCGGCACCATCGACCAGCGGATTCTCGTGCTCGACGAGCCTCGCCGGCTGCGTTACCGGATGGTGGCGTCGACGGTGTGGTGCCGCGACTGGGTCGGCCTGCTCGAGGACGAATTCACGCTGACGCCCATCGAAGGCGGCAGGACACGCGTCGAACGGCGCACCGTGTTCAGTGCACGCGGGCTTCTCACGCCGGTTCGGCAGATCGGGTTGTGGCTCGCGCTGCAGCAGGCGCACCGGTATGCGGCCCGCAACTGGCGGCGCCTCGCGATGGCGGCGCAGGGGCAGGCAGTCGCGATGGAGCCGGCGCGCTAGGCCTGGCGCGCCGCGGGCGCGTAGTAGATTTGCCCGATATCCGTGTCGCGCACCTGGCCGTTGCGTTCGGCCTGGGTGCGCGTATCGAGGAAATCGAGCGTGCACAGCTCCGGCCGGTCCAGCGCCTTCAGGATGCTCGACGTGCGCCACGCCGGCAGCCAGTCGGACCACGACAGCCGCACGCCCACGAGCAGCGCGAGCAGGATGCCCACCGCGAGCGGCCCGCCCAGCAGCATGGCCAGATCGATACCCAGGTCGGAAAAGCCGCCGTCGCTGGTCCATAGCACCAGGATCATGATCGGGATGAGCAGGCAGTTCATGCCGATGAACATCCATTTCCACGCCAGCCACAGGCTGTGCGTGAGGCCTGCCAGCCCTGTGTCGCTGCACGCGTGATCCATGACCATGCGGTGCCGGTCGGGAGACGACAGCGCGAACAGGCGGCCGCGGCGGTCGACTACGGCAACCACGTCGTCGCCGACGTTGAAGCACTGGCCGCCCAGGAACCCGCGGTACGACTCGCCGCCGATTTCGATTTCCACCGGAAGCTTCGCGAACAGGATCTTGCCGTTCTTCCCGACGGTCACGTACGCGTTTTCCGAGACGAAAGTCTTGGTCTCGCGCAGGTTCGCGTATGACCACGTCGCAGGATGCTCGACCTTGTCGGCCGCGGCGTTCAACCGGGCCAGGATGAGGTCTTCGTCGGTTTGCTGAAACACCAGCGCGTTGGCCGCGGCCCCGTTGCCGGTGAGTGCCGCCATGATTGGCACCACGTTGTGCGTGAACCAGTAGCCGAGCGATTTCTTGCGAGCTTCAGGGTCGACGGGCGGCACCTGGCGGCTGCCGGCCGTGCCTTGGTCGGGGCGCTCGAGAAAGCGCATCGCGGTCAGTTTGCCTTCGACAAGACGCAGGGGTGACGACATAAGGGTAGGCGGCCGCGACGGGACAGGACAGGGTTTGCGGAGTCTACCAGTCGTCTGTCGTCGCGCCTGACGCGCTCGATGCGCCATCCCGCCGGCGCTGCATCGCGGCCGGCCACGCCGCGATCACGCACCGGAATCCGGCATTCAACCCGGGCAGCCGAGCCGGTCCGCGAGTTCGTTCAGGTCCCTGACGTCGAAGTCCCACGCATCGTCGGCTTTCAGGTCGGTCGTCTGGCCCGGCCCGTGTTCGGTCGGCCGCAGCACGAACGCGGTCGACAGCCCCTGCCGGCGCGCGGCCGCGAGATCGCCGTTGTGCGCGGCGACCAGGCACAGCTCGGCCGGTTCGATGCCGAGAATCTCGACCGTATCGCTATAGACCTGCGGCGACGGCTTGTACGCGCGGACGACTTCCGCGCCGAGAATCGCATCCCACGGCAGTCCCGCGCGTTTCGCGACGTCGACCATCAGCCGGATGTTGCCGTTCGACAGCGGCGCGATGATGAAGCGTCGCTTCAGCCGTTGCAGCGCCGCGACGGCGTCGGGCCATGGGTCGAGGCTGTGCCACGCGAGGTTGAGCGCGTCGATGTCGGCGTCCGGCACGTCGACGATCCCGTAGCGGTTGAGCGTGCGGACGAGGTTCTCGCGGTGCAGGACGTCGAGCCGCACGTAGCGGCGACGCCCGCTGCGGATTTCTTCCATCGACGGCGAATATTCGGCCCGCCACGCATCGGCGAATTCGAGCGGGTCGAGCGCGGGTGCGTAGCGGTCGAGGAACGCGGCGGCGCCGCGTGCGACGCCGCTTCTCCAGTCGACGATCGTTCCGAAGACATCGAAAACGAGCGCCTTGATTTCGGCAGGGTTCGTCATGGTGATCCAGTGAGGGTCGATCGATGAGGTGTCGAATCGCCGTGCCGCCCGACTGCGCGACGCCGGTTCGATCATCATTGAATCACGGATACGGAAAGGCGGTTTGGCCGGTCGCGAGGTCGTCCGGTTTGCGCCGCCTCCGGAGGCGCGTGAGTCCTCAATGCCACTTGCGGATCTGCACCTGAACCTTCCCGTCCCGAATCGGCATCACATCGGGACTATCCTCCCCGACTTCGCTCGCGATCAGGTCGTTCAGGCGGCCGTTCATCGCGAGCAGCAGCTCGCCGTGCTGTTTCCGGTCCATCGCGAGATTGCGCATCTCGCCCGGATCGCTCGCGATATCGAACAGCTCGACGTCGTTGCGCGCGAACAGGTCCTCCATCGTCGTCGGCCGGTTGAATTCGAGCGGCGAGAAATAGCGCGTGAACCGGTAGCGGCCGTCGAACACGCTGCGGATCGTGCCGCGCAACCGGAAATCCGGCTGCTGCGCGAGCGCGCGGCGCAGCAGCTCGTCCTCCGGCACGCCTTTCTGGCGCATCGTGCCCAGTTCCTTCAGCATCCATTCGCTGTCGTAGTAGAGCAGCATCGCGTAGTTGAACAGCGTGGCGTCACGTGCTGCGTGCAGCTTCGCCCCGGCCGGCTTCGCGAGCCAGCGCGTCAGGTCGTGCCCTTTGAGCGCGCTGCCGCGGATCGACGCGAGACGCGCATCGTCGAGGCCGGTGAGCCCGAGCAGCGTCGGCGCGATGTCGATGTGCGACGTCAGCGCATCGCACTGCATGCCGCCCGGATACGCGGGATGGCGGATCACGAGCGGCACGTGGTTCTGCGGCTGGTACGCGGTGGCGCCCTTGCCGACGAGCTGGTGCGCGCCGATGTGATCGCCGTGGTCGGCCGTCATCACGACGATCGTGCGTTCGTCGAGGCCGAGCGCCTGCAGCGACTGCAGCAGGCGCACGACGTGCGTGTCGCAGTCGCGCACGCAGTTGAAGTAGTTGTCCTGATAGATGCGCAGGCGTTCGTCGGTGAACGGATAGCGCCCGACGAGGTTCGCATGCGCGGCGTTGAACATCCCGTGCGCGGGCGGCCGCCCCGGTTCGTCGTACGGTTGCCGCCTCGATGCCGCGAGCGGCTCGTCTTGCCACGACGTGCGATACAGCGCGTCGTTCGGCGGCGGCGCGTTGCCGAGCATCGGGTGGTTCGCGTCCTGCACCGTCGAGCCGTTCGTGTCGGTGTTCACGAACATCGCGTCGTGCGGATTCACCAGATTCACCGCGAGGAACCACGGTTTGCCTTCCTTCGCGAGACGCGGCGCGTGGTTGCGCATCCAGCTCACCGCGGCCTCGGCCGTGATCCCGTCGTACTGGTAGCCGCCGCGCACCATCCCGATCAGGTCGCCCACGCCGAAATAGTCGTCGAAACCGTACGACCGGATCGTGCGGTTGTAGTCGGCCACCGGCGCCGTGTACGGGCTTGCGGTTTCGTGCATCGACGCGCTCAGGTGCCACTTGCCCAGATACGCGGCGTAGTAGCCGGCGTCGCGCAGCATGTGGCCGACGGTGCGCACGTCCGGCGACATGTCCTTCTGCCAGGGCACGCCCGCGTTGTCGAGCACGCCGGTGTGCTGGATGTGCTGCCCGGTGTACACCGTCGAGCGCGACGGCGAGGACACGCAGGCGGGGATCGGGTGGTGCATGAACGTGATGCCGGCGCGGAGCAGCGCGTCGAGGCCCGGCACCGGAAACGGCGAGCGGTCGAAGGGGGGCTCCTGGTCGGTCAGGATGAACAGGATGGTGTAGCCGGCCGGCGGCGCGGCGGGCGCGATCGTCGCGCCGTGGAACGCGGGTGCGGG
>NZ_JAAGPG010000344.1:0-9174 GCF_017104665.1 Burkholderia sp. Se-20378
GGCGCCTTTCCATAACAACAGGAGAAACACGTGTCCGTCGAAGTTGACCGTCAAGTTCCCGATTTCACCGCACCGGCCACGGGCGGCGACATTTCGCTGTCCGACCTGAAGGGCAAGAAACTCGTGCTGTACTTCTATCCGAAGGACAACACGCCGGGCTGCACGACCGAAGGGCTGCAGTTCCGCGATCTCTATCCGAAGTTCAAGAAAGCCGGTGCGGAAGTCATCGGCGTGTCGCGCGACAGCCTGCGTTCGCATGACAATTTCAAGGCAAAGCTCGAACTGCCGTTCCCGCTGATTTCCGATGCCGACGAAGCGCTGTGCGCGCTGTTCGATGTCATCAAGATGAAGAAAATGTATGGCAAGGAAGTGCGCGGAATCGAGCGCTCGACGTTCCTGATCGACGCCGACGGCGTGCTTCGCCAGGCATGGCGCGGCATCAAGGTACCGGGTCATGTGGACGACGTGCTAAGTGCTGTACAAGCGCTTTGAGGCGCGTTATATTGGGCCGCAATGAATGCCAGTTCGCCCCATATTTCTCGTAGCTGCGCCGGTGCTCGTTGCGATGCTTGCCGGCACCTGACGCGCATTACGACGGTATCAGCCGAGCCGCATGCCTCTATCGACGGGGCAGCGGCTTTTTTTATGGATTGCGCGCCGGCCCTCGGTCCGGCCCTCACCGCGTCAAGGAGCTGATCGACACTTAGGCGAACCGGCTAGACGAACTTCCTGTGCGCCACCGCGCGCAAACTGCATGCGTCTACGTCACGCAGGATGCGATCAGCGGCGCACGCCATGCGACACGATTCCTCCCGAGGGACACCATGCCTTTGCCTACTCCCCCCAGCAAGCTCGGCAGCCTGCTGCCGCCCGACGAATACAAGGCGAAAGCGCGGCCCGCGAAAGCCGCGAAGAAATCCGCCGAAGGGGACGCATCCACAGCCGGTGACTTTGGTCCGGCGAGCGTGGCCCAACCGATGACCGAAGCCGCGAACACGGCAGCGCCACTGCGCGCCGTCGCGTCTTCGACGCAAGATGCCGCAAGCACACCCGCACGTGGCCGCAAGACGAAACAGACGGCTGCACTGCTGCAGCCGATGCCGGCGGCCGCCGAACCCGCGGCACCGGTCGTCGCGCGCAACGACAAACCGGCTGCCGACAAACCGGCCGCCGCACCCGCTCGCGATACCGGCGCCGCGACGAAGTCGCGCAGCCGCAAGCCCGCCGAAGCCGAACTGCAGAAACTGTTCGTGCTCGACACCAACGTGCTGATGCACGACCCGAGCAGCCTCTTCCGCTTCGAGGAACACGACGTCTATCTGCCGATGATGACGCTCGAGGAACTCGACAACCACAAGAAGGGGATGTCCGAAGTCGCGCGCAACGCACGCCAGGTCAGCCGCACGCTCGACGCGCTCGTCGCCGATGCCGGCGCGATCACGGCCGGCATTCCGCTGTCGCGCCTCGGCAGCCGCGAGGCGCTCGGCCGCCTGTACTTCCAGACCAAGCTCGCGGACATCGCGCCCGTCGAAGGCTTGCCCGAAGGCAAGGCCGACAACCAGATCCTCGGCGTCGTGCGCGCACTGCAGCGCGACCGGCCCGATCGCCAGGTCGTGCTGGTGTCGAAAGACATCAACATGCGGATCAAGGCGCACGCGCTCGGCCTGCCGGCGGAAGACTACTTCAACGACCAGGTGCTCGAGGATTCGGATCTCCTGTACACCGGCGTACGCGAACTGCCGCAGGACTTCTGGACCAAGCATGCGAAGGGCATGGAGAGCTGGCAGGACACGAAGACGGGCACCACGTACTACCGCGTGACCGGCCCGCTCGTCGCGTCGATGCTCGTCAACGAGTTCGTCTATCTCGAGCCGCAGAACGGCGAGCCGACGTTCCATGCGATCGTCCGCGAACTGAACGGCAAGACGGCGCTGCTGCAGACGCTGCGCGACTACAGCCACCACAAGAACAACGTGTGGGGCATCACCGCGCGCAACCGCGAGCAGAATTTCGCGCTGAACCTGCTGATGAACCCCGAGATCGACTTCGTCACGCTGCTCGGCCAGGCCGGCACCGGCAAGACGCTCGTCGCGCTGGCGGCCGGCCTCGCGCAGGTGCTCGACGACAAGCGCTACAACGAGATCATCGTGACGCGCGCGACCGTGCCCGTCGGCGAGGACATCGGTTTCCTGCCGGGCACCGAGGAAGAGAAGATGCAGCCGTGGATGGGTGCATTCGACGACAACCTCGAAGTGCTGCAGAAGACCGACGACGCTGCCGGCGAATGGGGCCGTGCCGCGACGCAGGAACTGATCCGTTCGCGCCTGAAGGTGAAGAGCATGAACTTCATGCGCGGCCGTACGTTCGTCGACAAGTACCTGATCATCGACGAGGCGCAGAACCTGACGCCGAAGCAGATGAAGACGCTCGTCACGCGCGCGGGCCCGGGCACGAAGATCGTGTGCCTCGGCAACATCGCGCAGATCGATACGCCTTACCTGACCGAAGGCAGCTCGGGTCTCACGTACGTCGTCGACCGCTTCAAGGGCTGGGGCCACAGCGGCCACGTGACGCTCGCACGCGGCGAACGCTCGCGACTCGCCGACTACGCGTCGGACATCCTGTAACGCGACAAGCTGGCCCGTCGGCCGGCTTCGACGCAACGCATCGCGGCGCTCCTTTCCGGAGCGCCGTTTTTATTTGGGGTCGAAAACGCAAGTAACACATCGTCACGCAACAACCTGGTTTACGCGCGAAACTTCAAGTAAATTCTCAAGAATGGTTGCTTAAGCCCCGTCGGTGCGTCTACCATCGGGTCTGTCTGTTGTCATACGATTCGCGAGCGCGCCGCGCTTGCCCGCCTTGCCATGCTTCGAATCTGGGTTCCCGTTGCTGTCGTTTCACTGCTTGCGGCCTGCTCCAGCGTGCCGCCGCAGTCGGCATCGCGCCCCGCCTCGGGCATGAAGATCACGACGCCGCGCGCGTTCCCCGCCCCCGCCAATTTCCCGAAGTTCGTCGATCACAGCGTCGGCCAGGAAGAAATCTCGATCCAGGCGATGAGCCTCGTCGGCGTCCCGTATCGCTGGGGCGGCAATACCCCGACGAGCGGCTTCGACTGCAGCGGGCTCGTGCGCTACGTGATCGGCCGTGCGGCCGACGTGAACCTGCCGCGCACGACGGCCGACATGAGCGGCCGCGGCGTGTCGATCGAGCCCGACCAGGTCGCACCTGGCGACCTGATCTTCTTCAATACGACCGGGCGGCCGCATTCGCACGTCGGCATCTACGTCGGCAAGCTGCGCTTCGTCAACGCACCGTCGACGGGCGGCACCGTGCGGCTCGACTACCTGACGAACCCTTACTGGGCCAAGCGTTTCGACGGCATTCGCCGCGTCGCGCCGCCGCGCGGGGCGCCTACGCCGTTCGATGCGCCGACCTACGAGGCGAAGCGTGACGAGCCGCGCAGCGCGCCGGCCGTTGCGCCCGCTCCCGTGGTCGTGACTGCCGCCGCCGCACCGCGCCAGCCAACTTATGCGCCGCCGCAAGCGGCCGCACCCCAGGCACCCGCACCGGCCATGCCGGCCCCGCAGGTCGTATCGACTGCAGCGGTCGCCCCCGCAGCCGCGTCGGCCGACCCGTATGAACCGCCGCCGCCACGGATACAGGCGGCCCAGCAGCAGGCAACGTCCGTGAATGACGGTACGGGCAGCGCCGCCATGACGGCGAATGCCGCGCCGGCCGGCCAAGCTGAAACTGGCACACGGATTCCGACGACGGCGCTGACTGCCGCCCAGGCTGCCGCTTTCGATGCGGAACCGCCGCCCGCCACCGCGGCGGCGTCACCGCGCAGTGTCGAGCCCGCCCCCGTTCAGGTACTGCGTGCGTCGACCCAATCCGCACCCGTCAGCCCGCGCACCGCCACCGCTGACGATCCGATCGCCCGGTTCGCGAACGGAAGTTACTAGCCCGCTTCGCCCTCGCCTGCGGCCACCCGCGACCGCAGCCGCCCTTCGCCGCACATTCCCGCACCTCCAAAAGAAAATGCGCCGCAGCCTTTCGGCTTGCGGCGCATTTCGTGTCCGTTCGACAGTATCGTATCGGCGATCAGAAGATCTGGTGACCCAGCCACCACCCACCGGCCGCGAATAGCGCAGCCGCGGGCAGCGTCAGCACCCATGCCCACACGATGTTGCCGGCCACACCCCAGCGCACGGCCGACAGCTTCTGCGTCGCGCCGACGCCGACGATCGCGCCGGTGATCGTGTGCGTGGTCGACACCGGAATGCCGAGGAACGATGCGAGGAACAGCGTCATCGCACCGCCGGTTTCCGCACAGAAACCACCGACCGGCTTGAGCTTCGTGATCTTCTGGCCCATCGTGCGCACGATGCGCCAGCCGCCGAACAGCGTGCCGAGGCCCATCGACAGGTAGCACGCACCGATCACCCACGCCGGCGGCGCATCGGCGGTCGCCGATGCATAGCCCGACGCGATCAGCAGCATCCAGATGATGCCGATCGTCTTCTGCGCGTCGTTGCCGCCGTGGCCGAGGCTGTACAGCCCGGCCGACAGCAGCTGCAGCCGGCGGAAGCGCCGGTCGACCTTGCTGGGCGCGGTGCGGAAATACAGCCACGACACGCCGAGCATGAACAGCGAGCCGAGAATGAAACCGAGCAGCGGCGAGATGAAGATGAACGCGATGGTCTTCAGCAGCCCGTCGATGTTCAGCGAACTCCAGCCCGACTTGGCGAGCGCGGCGCCGACCAGGCCGCCGATTAGCGCATGCGACGAGCTCGACGGAATCCCGTAGTACCAGGTGATCACGTTCCAGCCGATCGCACCGACCAGCGCACCGAACACGACGTAGTGGTCGACGATCTCGGGATCGATCGTGCCTTTACCGACGGTCTGCGCGACTTTCAGGTGGAAGATGAAATACGCGATGACGTTGAACGCCGCCGCGAACACGACGGCCTGCTGGGGCTTCAGCACCCCGGTGGACACGACGGTGGCGATCGAGTTCGCCGCGTCGTGAAAGCCGTTCATGAAGTCGAATACGAGCGCGACGAGCACCAGCGTCGCGACCATCCATAGGGCGAGTTGTATCGAATGCATCGTGGTCCGCTCAGGCGTTTTCCAGCACGATGCCTTCGATGATGTTCGCGACGTCCTCGCACTTGTCGGTGATCTCTTCGAGCAGCTCGTAGATCGCCTTCAGCTTGATGAGCGTCTTCACGTCGTCTTCCTCGCGGAACAGCTTCGACATTGCCGCGCGCAGCACGCGATCGGCCTCCGACTCCCATCGGTCGATCTCTTCACATGCCTTGAGGATCTGTGCCGACTGCTTCATGTCGGACAGCATCGCGACGGCCTGCTGAACGTGCTGGGCCGACTGCGTGACGATGTGCGCGAGCTGGCTCGCCTCGGACGTGACGGCACGCACGTCGTACAGCGACACGGCGGTCGCGACGTCTTCCATCAGGTCGAGGATGTCGTCCATCGTCGTGATCAGCTTGTGAATCTCGTCGCGATCGAGCGGCGTGATGAAAGTCTTGTGCAGAAGATCGATCGCCTCGTGCGTGAGCTTGTCGGCGGCCTTCTCGGCGGTTTGCACGTTTTGCTTGTGAATCTCGGCGTCGGCGAGATTGTCGATCAGCAGTTCGAGCTCGCGGCCACCGGAAACGATGTACTTCGCGTGCGCATTGAAGAGTTCAAAGAACTTGCCCTCGGTGGGCATGAATCGACCGAACATGGGATTCCTGAGAGATTGTCAAACTACTGTCACGAAAACGGGCGACATTGTACCGTTATTCGGTCGTGCCGCGACGCGCGCACATGCGCGCGCCGGGATTGGATACAACGTTTGGCGATTTAGGGCTTTACAAACCGGCGTTACTCGCCGTAGAACGTCTGCGCCCCTGCAAAGTTGTCGAACTTCGTGTATTGCCCCAGGAACGTGAGCCGAACGGGGCCGATCGGACCGTTACGCTGCTTGCCGATGATGATCTCGGCAGTGCCCTTGTCGGGGCTGTCCGGGTTGTAAACTTCGTCACGGTAGATGAACAGGATCACGTCCGCGTCCTGTTCGATTGCGCCCGATTCGCGCAAATCCGACATCACCGGACGCTTGTTCGGACGCTGTTCGAGGCCGCGGTTCAGCTGCGACAGCGCGATCACCGGCACATCCAGCTCCTTCGCGAGACTCTTCAGCGATCGCGAGATTTCCGAGATTTCAGTCGCGCGGTTCTCGCCCTGCGACGAACCCGACATCAGCTGCAGGTAGTCGACGATGATCAGGCCGAGCTTGCCGCATTGCCGCGCAAGACGCCGCGCGCGCGAGCGCAATTCCATCGGATTCAGGCCGCCCGTTTCGTCGATGAAGAGCTGCGCCTCGCTCATCTTCTGCACGGCGTGCGTCAGTTTCGGCCAATCCTCGTCCGTCAGGCGGCCCGTCCGCATCCGGTGCTGGTCGAGCCGGCCGATCGAGCCGAGCATACGCATCACGAGCTGGGTGCCCGGCATTTCCATCGAGAACACCGCGACCGGCAGCCCGTACTCGACCGCCACGTATTCGCCGATGTTCATCGAGAACGCCGTCTTACCCATCGACGGACGCCCTGCGACGATGATCAGTTCGCCGCCGTGCATCCCGGACGTCATCCGGTCGAGGTCGACGAAGCCCGTCGGCGTGCCCGTGACGTCGCTCGGGTTCGCCGTGTGGTACAGCGTATCGATGCGCTCGACGACCTGCGTGAGCAGCGGACCGATCTCGAGGAAGCCCTGGTTGCCGCGCGCGCCGTCTTCGGCGATCGAGAACACCTTCGACTCGGCCTCGTCGAGCAGCTGGCGGACTTCCTTGCCCTGCGGGTTGAACGCATCGGCCGAGATTTCGTCGGCGACCGACACGAGCCGGCGCAGCACCGCGCGGTCGCGCACGATTTCCGCATAGCGTCGGATGTTTGCCGCGCTCGGCGTGTTCTGTGCGAGGGCGTTCAGGTACGCAAGGCCGCCGACGTCGTCGGCCTTGCCGGACGTGGTCAGCGCTTCGTACACGGTCACGACGTCGGCCGGGCGCGTCGACGCGATCAGGCGGCCGATGTGCTCGTAGATGATCCGGTGGTCATAGCGATAGAAGTCGCCCTGCGACAGGAAGTCGGCAATCCGGTCCCAGGCCGCGTTGTCGAGCAACAGGCCGCCGAGCACCGACTGCTCGGCTTCGACCGAATGCGGCGGGACTTTCAGCGATTCGATTTGAGGATCTTGCGGCGCGTTCATGGGTTGGGATTATCGCGAATTACACAGGACGGCGCCATACCGGCCACCAGCGAGCAGGCAATAAAAAAGGCAGGCCCCGGTTGCCCGGGCGCCTGCCCTTGTCCGGACGGCGGAAGCCGCCCGGAAAGCTTGCGTACGCTTACGCGTGGTCGCCGATCACGTTGATCGTGACGTCGACGACGACGTCCGTATGCAGCGCGACCTGGACGTTGTGCTCGCCGATCATCTTCAGCGGGCCTTCCGGCATGCGAACTTGCAGCTTCTCGACTTCGAAACCTGCCTTCTTCAGCAGTTCCGCGACGTCGCCGTTCGTGACCGAGCCGAACAGACGGCCGTCAACGCCCGACTTCTGCGTGACTTCGAACGATTGGCCGTTCAGCTTCTCGCCGACTGCCTGCGATGCTGCCAGCTTTTCAGCGGCGATCTTTTCGAGTTCAGCGCGGCGAACTTCGAATTCGGCGATCGCTTCCTTCGTTGCACGGCGAGCCTTGCGGTTCGGGATCAGGAAGTTGCGAGCGTAACCGTCCTTGACCTTGACGATGTCGCCGAGGTTACCCAGATTGGCGACTTTTTCCAACAGAATGATTTGCATTCGAATTCTCCTTATTGCGTCGCCTGATTACGCCTTGTGCTGATCGGTGTACGGCAGCAGCGCGAGGAAACGCGCACGCTTGATTGCCGTATCCAGCTGACGCTGATAGTGCGCCTTCGTACCCGTCAGACGAGCCGGCGTGATCTTGCCGTTTTCGCCGATGAAGTCCTTCAGCGTATCCGTGTCCTTGTAGTCGATCTGCTCGACGCCTGCAGCCGTGAAACGGCAGAACTTCTTGCGCTTGAAGAGCGGGTTTTGTTGCTGACGACGCTTGTCGAATTTCTTACCAGTCGGGCGGGGCATGATTTCAGTCCTTTCCAATGTCCTGCAATGCTGTGATGTGAAACACCAAGGTTCTCGCGTTGCGGCTTTTCTTTGCCAGGAAGCCCGTGAACAGCGTTTCGACGCCCATTTCACGACTCTCCAGCCTGCCGCTCGCCTCACCGGCCGCCACCGCCTCGATCGTCATTTCGACCTGACGGGGAATGCCTGCTTCGACGACTTCCGTGCGGTGATGCAATGTGGCGCTTGCGATCGGAACACCTGCCGGCGTATATCGCACCGGTGCGCGTTCGACGACGCTCGCCGTCAATTGCAACCTGTTCACGTGAGTGACGCGCTCCTTGATGGCTTAATGAATGACGAACTTAAGCCTGCGCTTCGGTCGGCTGAGCTGCAGCCGCCTTCTTGGCTTCTTCGCGCTGAACTTCCTTCATCATCGGCGACGGGCCGGTTTCGGCCTTCTTCATCTTGACGATGAGGTGGCGCAGCACGGCGTCGTTGAACTTGAACGCGTGTTCGAGTTCGTCGAGCGTCGTCTGGTCGCACTCGATGTTCATGCAGACGTAGTGAGCCTTCGCGAGTTTCTCGATCATGTAGGCCAGTTGGCGACGGCCCCAGTCTTCGACGCGGTGGATCTGACCGCCGTGCGAAGCGATCGTGGTCTTGTAACGCTCGATCATCGCGGGCACTTGCTCGCTTTGATCGGGGTGCACGATGAATACGATTTCGTAATGACGCATTACACACTCCTTGTGGATTAAAGCCACCCGGGCGTCTGAACCGGTGTGGCAAGTGAGAAGCCGAAGATTCTAACCCGGATACGGGGCGCATGCAAGGCAAATCGACAATTCGCACGCGGATTCGGCCGTGTTTTCAACGACTTGAAGGGGCGAGCCCGGGCAGGCGGGCCGCCCTTCCGTCTCTTTTCCAGTCAGGGTCGAAACAGGAGCGCGCGGCGGGCCCGCAGCCCGCCGTCGCGCCGTCACTCGGTGCGCGCGCCGCCGAGCCGCGCGTCGAGCGCGATC
>NZ_JAAGPG010000345.1:0-233 GCF_017104665.1 Burkholderia sp. Se-20378
TTGTATGGCAGAACATTACTGAGGATGACGTGTACGTTGTGGTGTCGGGACATGGTTGGTTAATGTGGTATTGCGGTAGTGTGCGTGTTTGTGGTGTGTGTGTACGTCGTTGATGTGATATGTAGACTGTAGTTAGTGAGTTGTGTCAGACTAGATACTGTCACTTTTCTCACTCTGTCATTGTTGTCTAGCAAGCTACTGTGATTATTCTTTTTTTTTTTTTTTTTTTTTTT
>NZ_JAAGPG010000346.1:0-8806 GCF_017104665.1 Burkholderia sp. Se-20378
TGCGACGCGGCGCATCGTCGGGCTGGCTGCCGAAGCGGGCCGCCGCCTGCATGTGCTGCACGTGTCCACCGCCGGGGAAATGGCGTTCCTCGCGCGGCACCGGCATCGCGTGACGGTCGAGGTCACGCCGCATCACCTGAGCCTGCACGCGCCCGATTGCTACGAGCGGCTCGGCACGTTCGCGCAGATGAATCCGCCGGTGCGCGAGCGGCATCATCAGGACGCGCTGTGGCAGGCCGTTAGCGATGGCGTGGTCGACGTGATCGGCAGCGATCACGCGCCGCATACGCGCGATGAAAAACGCCGGCCCTATCCGCAGTCGCCGAGCGGGATGACGGGTGTGCAGACGCTGCTGCCGCTGATGCTCGATCACGTGCATGCGGGCCGCCTGAGCCTCGCACGGCTGGTCGACCTGACCAGTGCCGGGCCGGCGCGCATCTTCGGGATCGCGGGGAAAGGGCGGATTGCGGCGGGCTACGACGCCGATTTCAGCATCGTCGACTTGCGCGCGCGCCGGATCATCCGGGACGAATGGATTGCCAGCGTGAGCGGCTGGACACCCTATGACGGGTGCGCGGTCACCGGCTGGCCCGTGCATACGGTCGTGCGCGGTCAGGTCGTGGTGCGCGACGGTGCGCTGAACGGGGAACCGGCAGGGCAGGCCGTGACGTTTCTGGATGCCTAGATCGGCAGGCGAACCGTCTGCTTGATGCGCTTCAGGGGAATCTCGGTTTCGACGTTGCGGACGCCTTCGATCTGCGTGAGCGTCTCCATCTGAAAGCGCTGGTAGTCGTCGAGATCGCGCGCGATCACGCGCAGCAGATAGTCGTAGCTGCCGGCCATCAGATGACATTCGAGCACTTCCGGCGCTTGCTCCATTTCACGCGCGAAGCGTTCGACGGTCGTCTTGTCCTGGCGTTCCAGCGTGACGCGCACGAACGCGGTGAATCGCAGGTCGACGGCAGCCGGGTTCAATAGCGCGACATAAGCGTCGATCACGCCTTGTTCCTCGAGCAGATGAACGCGGCGCAGGCATGGCGTGGCCGACAGCCCGGCCTGTTGCGCGAGTTCGGCATTCGTCTGGTTCGAATTCCGTTGCAATGCACGCAGAATGCGCCGGTCGATCGCGTCCAGTTTGATTGGCATTTTTTACTACCAAAATCTTGAAAACTAGAGATTAGCTCCAAATCGACGATTTCATGTAGCCAAATACGCATCCAATCTCCACGGAAGGGCACCGATAATCTGACGACCGGCCGGGTGATTCTCGTCCGCCGGCTACCCCTTCAGGAGCGCTCTCATGTCACATCTATCCTGGCTGCCATTCATCGCAACGTCGCTTCTGATCATCGTCACGCCGGGTCAGGACATGGTGCTCGTGATGTCGCGCACGCTGTCCGGCGGCACGCGTGCGGGCCTCGTGACGGCCGCGGGCGTCAGCGTCGGCCTGCTCGTTCATACGATGCTCGCGACGCTCGGTCTGGGCGCGCTTCTTCAGGCATCCGAATGGCTGTTCACGGCGCTGAAGGTGATCGGCGCGCTGTATCTGCTGTACCTGGGCATCGCGTTGCTGCGGTCGTCGGGCGAACTGACGCTCGCGAGCGGCCGCGACGGTGTGCAGACATCGCGGCTTCGCACGTTCGCGCAAGGCGCGCTTTCCAACGTGTCGAATCCCAAGGTCGCGCTCTTCTATCTGGCGTTCCTGCCGCAATTCGTGCCGGCGGGCACCGCGCATCCGATGCTGTCGCTGTTCGTGCTGGGCACGACGTTTGCCGGCCTGACGTTTCTCGTCAAGGGGCCCGTCGCACTGTTCGCCGGTCTGCTGTCGGCGTCGATTCGCCGCAATCCGAGCATCCTGACGCGCATGCATCGCGTCAGCGGCGTGGTCCTGCTGGGGCTGGGCGTGAAGCTGGCGCTCGAGCGTCGCTGATCGCCGTGACCTCGTACGCGTGCCGTCGACGCGATTGCGCCGACGGCACGCTTCCCGGCGTCGAGATAAAGTCGCTCGACGCCTTACGGCCAACGTCGCTTACCAGCGATAGCCGACACCCGCACCCGCGCCGAACGAGCCGTGGCCCGACACGGCCGTCGTCACCGAGCCCTTGACCAGCCATTTCGTCGTCGCGAAGGAAAGGCCGACCGCCATCGCGCTCTGACCGCCGTACGTGCCGCCGCCGAGTGCGACGACCTTCTCGCCGGGCAGCACGGCTTGCGGCATGTTGGCCATCGCGATCGCGCTCGCCGTGCCCGCATCCGCGTCCTTGCGGTACTTCGACATTTCCTCGCGGACCGAGTTGATCGCGCCGTTCAGCTGGCGCACGTTCACGCCGTCCGTCGGCGCGGTGCCGTCGGCCACGTTGGTCAGCTGGCGCTCGGCGCCCGGTGCGCCGATCGACACCGTGTTGTCGCGCGACGCGACGGAATTCGCACCCAACGCGACCGCGTTGTTGGCCGGCGCCTGGCTGTTCGCGCCGATCGCCGTCGAATTGTTGCCGGAGACGTTCGAGCCGGTACCGATCGCCGTGCCGTTCGTCCCCGTGACTTTCGAGTTCGTGCCGGTGGCGGTGCCGTTCGCTGCCGTGACCGTCGCGTTCGTGCCGGTTGCCGTGCCGTTCGCCGCGGCGACGGTCGCGTTCACGCCGATTCCCGTGCCGTTGTCGCCCGACACGTTCGCGCCGTTGCCGAGCGCCGTGCCGTTCGTCGCGCTGACCGACGTGTTCTTGCCGATCGCGGTGCCCGTGCTGTCCGCCACCGTGCCGCTCGGGACGCTCGACGAAATCTTGCCGACGGTGTTCGTCAGCGTGGCCAGATTATTCGTCAGCGTGGACACCTGGTTGGCGATCGAGAAGAGCTGCGAGCCGTTGACCGCATCGGTGCTGGTCGCGCTGATCGCGCCGGCCGCGACGTTGACGATCTGGCGCTCGGCGCCGGCGCTGCCCACGCTGACCACGCCGACCGGCGTGCCTGCGAAACCGCTATAACCGACACCGTTGAGCGTCACGCTGCTGACGGTGGTCGCCGCACGCGTGGCCGAGTTCGCACCCAGCGCCACGGAATTCGCGTCGGCCGCGTTCGCGCCTTCGCCGATGGCCACCGCATTCACCGCGGATGCCGTTGCACGGGCAATCGCGACGCTGCCGGTCGCGGATGCCGAACTGTCGACGCCGAGCGCGACCGCATCGGCTGCGCCGGCGTTGGCCTGGAAGCCGAGCGCCGTGCCGCCGGCCGCGCTGCTGCCTTTGCCGATCGCGGTCGAAAAGGTCGTGGTGGCGCTGGCGCCCTGGCCGACTGCCGTCGACTGATCCACGGCGAATGCGCCCTGACCGAATGCCGCGGCCGTGGCGCCGTTCGCGACCGCGCCTTCGCCGACTGCCGTCGCGTTGAGGCCGGTCGCGGTCGCAAACGCGCCAACCGCCGTTGCATGATCGCCGGTCGCGACCGAATTGCCGCCGAGCGTCGTCGCTTGCGTACCGGTCGCGACGGACTGCCGCCCGATCGCGACGGTTTCGCTGTACGCGCCGGTCGACGAACCCGAATCGGCGACGGCCGACGGGCCGATCGCGATGTTGTCGCAGCCCCGTGCCGTGGCCTGATACGTGTTGGTGCCCGAAATCGCGATGTTGTCCGAGCAACCTGCCACGGTATCGATCGAATTCCCGTTCTGCACATAGGAGGCCCGCGCCGGCGCGGAAGCCGTGAAGGCGACGACTGCTGCGCTGACGGCGATGGCCAGCGCCGCTTTCGACTTCACCGGCACGCGCTGCGCCGGGTTCCCCAACCCTCGATGATTCTTGTTCATGTTGTTCCTAGGCTCGATATGAAATTGTGTTGTGGCTAGCGTGTCCGTCTCACGATTTCCCTATCGCATTGGTTCGAGTACGATCCGATTGAAAAGATGTACTAAACAAATTTGACATTCGGCGGAGTGAATCCGAGGGGGAAACGGCGCAGGTGCGGCTGCGTTGCTTGACGTGACCCGGCACGCTCGCGCGTTCCGGATCGGCAACCTGAGATGCGACGACGCATTCTGATCGGGCGCGCCGGGGCCCAGGTTTGCCGTAGCGGTCGATCTCTATGCTTCAGGGGAAATTCGTCTGGAGAAAAGCGCGCCGACTACCGGCATGGCAGCGGCGGCACGAAAGCCGGCGTCCGAGCGCCGGCCTCCGTCAAGCTGGGTAGCGCGCCTACTGCGCCGGCAACGCGTCTGCCAGCGCCCGCATTGCCTCGACCGTCTCCGGGTTTGCCGGAAAGAACGCCTCGATCGCGAGTTCGGACAGCGTCACGTCGACCGGCGTGCCGAACACCGTCGTCGTGCTGAAGAACGTCAGTTCGCCGGCTGTCGTGCGCAGCCGCAGCGGCACCGCGATATCCGCGAAGTCGGTGCGCGCATGGGTGTCGTCGGGCTGGCCGGCCGGCGCGGGATACGCGGCGAGTTCGTCGCGCAGCGTGTGCAGCGTGCGGTCGCCGCTCACATCGATCTGCCGCTGCAGCCGATGCAGGATGTGCGCGCGCCATTCGTGCCAGTTGACGATCTGCGATGCGAGCCCGTCCGGATGCAGGCTCAGCCGCAGCACGTTGACGGGCGGCTGCAGCAGCGCCGGGTCGGCCTGCGCGACCAGCGCGCCCAGCATCCGGTTCGCGGCGAGCAGCGTCCAGTGGCGGTCGACGGCGAGCGCCGGATAAGGCTCGTGGCCGCGCAGCACGGCTTCGACCGCATGGCGTGCGGCATCCAGTTGCGGATCCGAAAACGGGCGTTCGCGAAACAGCGGCGCGAAGCCGGCCGCGACGAGCAGCGCATTGCGTTCGCGCAGCGGCACGTCGAGACGCTCGGCGAGATGCAGCACCATGTCGCGGCTCGGCTGCGCGCGGCCCGATTCGACGAAGCTCAGATGGCGCGCGGAGACTTCCGCGTCGAGCGCGAGCGCCATCTGGCTCAGGCGCCGGCGTTGTCGCCACGTGCGCAGCAGCGGGCCGATGCCGGGCGCGCGGCCGGCGGACGGGGAGGGCGAATGGAGGGCGGCGGTCGGGTTCATGGTGCTGATGATAGGCAATCCCGCGCCCCTTGGGCATTACCTGCGACGTAAGCATCGCGCCGTTCCCCGGGCGTGTCGCCGCGCTGCGTTACCATAGCCCCCGTGCCAACTGAGAGACGACGCCGGACCCGCGATTGAAAACGCATGGGCCGACGCCGTGCATATTTACGACAAGGCATTCCAGGGGAATCCAACAATGAAAAAACTTGCCGTCCGGCTCGCCTGCGTGGCGACGCTTGCATTCGCCGCGACCACCAGCCACGCGCAGACCGAAGCTGCGCAGGTGGAAATGAGGGCCGCCGCCGCGGCCGCCAACGACGCGGTCGTGAAGGGCCCGACCGACATCGACGTGAAACACGAAGCCGTGCTGAAGCTGAAAGCCGGCGAATCGTTCGTGCCGGCCGCCGAAGCCGGCCGCTACCTGCGCTCGATGGGCAACTCGATCGACGAAACCAAGCTGGTCGGCCTCGTGCTGCCCGACGATCCCGATGCCGACTGGATCTCGGTCGTGTCGTTCGAGCCGAGCGGTTATATCCGCGACGACGACGCGAAGGACTGGAAGCCCGATGAACTGCTGAAGAGCCTGCAGTCCGGCACCGAGGAAGACAACCCCGGGCGCAAGGAACGCGGCCTGCCGGAAACCGAGGTGGTCGGCTGGGCGAAGGCGCCCGCGTACGACGCGGCCTCGCACCGGCTCGTGTGGTCCGCGATCATCCGCGACAAGGGCGCGGCGCCGAACGCCGAGAACGACGGTGTGAACTACCGGACGCTCGTGCTCGGCCGTGACGGCTACCTGTCGCTGACGATGGCGTCGACGCTTGCCGATCTGCCGAAATACAAGGTGTCGGCCGACGAGC
Organism: Burkholderia sp. Se-20378; assembly: GCF_017104665.1. Lineage (NCBI taxonomy): Bacteria > Pseudomonadati > Pseudomonadota > Betaproteobacteria > Burkholderiales > Burkholderiaceae > Burkholderia > Burkholderia sp. Se-20378. The sequence continues at coordinate 5,891 of NZ_JAAGPG010000346.1, forward strand.
TGCTGTCGAACATCAGCTTCAACGACGGCAAGCGCTACGCCGATTTCAACAAGTCGACCGACCACGTCGCCGAGTACGGCCTCGCGGCGTTGATCGTCGGCGTCGGCGCGAAGAAGCTCGGCCTGCTCGCGCTGATCGGTGCATTCGCGGTGAAGTTCTTCAAGATCGGCGCGGTTGCGCTGCTGGCCGGCGGCGCGGCGGTGAAGCGCTTCTTCGGGCGCAAGCCGAAGGCGGCCGCGGTGCCGGCCGTCGCCGATGCATCCGGCGTATCCGACGCGTCCGGCGCGGAGCGCAAGGAATGACGAAGCTGTTGCTGCTGATCTTCGGCGGCCTCAAGCTCGGCAAGGTGCTCATTTCGGCGGGCACCATGCTGGCGTCGATCGCGGTCTACGCGCTGTTCTACGGCTGGCGGTTCGCGGCCGGTTTCGTGGCGCTGCTGCTGGTGCACGAGGCCGGTCATTACATTGCCGCGCAGCGGCGCGGGCTCGACGTCGGGCTGCCGACCTTCATCCCGTTCGTCGGCGCATGGATCCAGTTGAAGGAGATGCCGCACGACGCGGAAACCGAGGCGTACGTAGGGCTCGCCGGGCCATTCGTCGGCACGCTCGGCGCGCTGGCCTGCTACGCGGCCGCGCGCCACTACGACAGCAACCTGCTGCTCGCGCTGTCGTACACGGGCTTCTTCCTGAACCTGTTCAACATGATTCCGCTGTCGCCGTTCGACGGCGGGCGGATCACCGCGGTGCTGTCGCCGCGCATCTGGTTCGCGGGCGTGCCCGTGCTGATCGCGCTGTTCGTCTATCGCCCGAGCCCGTTGCTGATCGTGATGGCGATCCTTGCGCTGCCGCAGCTGAAGCGCGCGTGGCGCTACGATCCCGACGCGCCGGAGAACCGCGTGTACTACGCGACGTCGATCGAGACGAAGACGACGTATGCGCTCTGCTACGTCGGCCTGCTGGCGTTCCTCGCGCTGATGACGTCCGGCGTGCACGACATGCTGCGCGTCGCGCATTCGTCGATCTGACCGCGGATACCGAAGTCAAATGCAACGACGGCGGCCGTTTTTACGCGGCCGCCGTCGTTTTGGTTTGACGCCGAACGTCAGGCGTCACGATGACGGAGCTCGACGCGCCGGATGTCCTTCACGATCACGAGATAGCTGAACACGGTGACGAGTGCGTTCAGCCCGACGAACACGAGCGCGCCGTTGAACGAGCCGCTCGCGCCGACGAGATAGCCGATCGCGATCGGCGCGACGATGCCGGCCGTGTTGCCGAACATGTTGAACAGGCTGCCCGACAGGCCGATCGCTTCCTTCGGCGCGGTATCCGCGACGACGGCCCAGCCGAGCGAGCCGATCCCCTTGCCGAAGAACGACACGGCCATCAGCACGATCACCAGCACTTCGCTGTCGACGTAGTTGCAGCCGATGATGACCATCGACAGCGCCATTCCGCCGACGATCGGGATCTTGCGCGCGAGCGTCAGCGACACGCCGCGGCGAATCAGCCCGTCCGACAGCATCCCGCCGAGCACGCCGCCGAGGAACCCGCAGATCGCGGGCAGCGACGTCATGAAGCCGGCCTTCAGCAGCGACATTCCGCGTGCCTGCACGAGGTAGATCGGAAACCACGTGAGGAAGAAGTACGTGAGCACGTTCACGCAGTACTGGCCGAGGTACACGCCGATCAGCATCCGGTTCGACAGCAGCTGGCGTACGTAGTACCAGCCGGCCACGCGGCTGCTTTCGGAGCGCGCGCCGTTGCTGCCGCGCGCGGCGGTGCGCACCAGGCCACCGCCCTGCTCGATATGCTCGAGTTCCGCGCGGTTCACGGCCGGATGGTCGGCCGGATCCTTCATGACCCGCAGCCACAGGAACGCGAGCGCGATGCCCGCGAGGCCGAGCCACAGGTACACCTGGTGCCAGCCGTACGCATGCGTGAGCCACGCCATCAGCGGCGAGAACACCACGGCCGCGAAGTACTGCGCGGCGTTGAAGATCGCCGACGCCGTGCCGCGCTCGGCGGTCGGGAACCAGCTCGCGACGACCTTCGCGTTGGCGGGAAAGGCTGGGGCTTCGGCGATGCCGACCGCGAAGCGCATCGCGAACAGCGCGGCGACCGCGAACGCGGCGCTGCCGCCGAGGCCGATCGTGCTTTGCAGCAGCGTGAATGCCGACCACAGGAAGATGCTGCCCGCATACACGCGTCGCGCGCCGAAGCGGTCGAGCAGCCAGCCGCTCGGCAGTTGCGCGAGCACGTACGCCCAGCTGAACGCCGAGAAGATATAGCCCATCGTCACCGGATCGATGCCGAACGCCTTGCGGATCGGCGTGCCGGTGATCGACAGCGTCGCGCGGTCCGCATAGTTGAGCGTCGTGACGACGAACAGCATCGCCAGGATCCAGTAGCGCACGGCGGTCCGGCGCGCGGTGCGCGCGAGGTCGAGCGGAAGCTCGCGAGAGGGAGTCTGATTAGGCACTTTAATGTACGTCGTCGTATGACATGTCGGCAGTTTATTGGCAATAATCAGACGCAGAAACCTCGGGTTTTCCCTCTGGATGAAGACGTAAAAGGGTAAAAATCACGGGGATTCGCCCGTGGAATAAGGGCTTGTTGTGATTCGGCTCGGGTTCGACAGGTGACGTGAATATTGATGCTTGGTAGGCAGACATCATATCTGTTGAGCTACAATGGGCGATCTATTCCCGAACCACGGAGCACACCCCATGCAACTGACTGGAGAGATGCTGATCGGCGCCGACGCGGTGGCCGGCTCGGCCGGTACCTTGCGCGCGTTCGACCCGTCGAAGGGCGCGCCGATCGACGCGCCGGCATTCGGCGTCGCGACGCAGGCCGACGTCGAGCGCGCTTGCGAACTCGCACGCGATGCGTTCGACGCGTACCGCGCGCAGCC